>DASZYK010000026.1:0-3700 GCA_035545455.1 Steroidobacteraceae bacterium | reverse complement strand
GGGTGCCCGCGAGCACGCCGTAGCGGTTGAGATAGGTCCGGCCTGCCGCGGCCAGCAGGATTCCCGGCCGGTCATTGCCCGGGAAGACGAGCGGACGCTCGATCGCGCCGGTCGCGAGCACGACCTCCCTGGCGCGCACCTGCCATTGCCGCTCCCGGGGTTGGCCGGGATCCGGCCGGTCCAGATGGTCGGACAGCCGCTGGTTGAGTCCGACCAGATTGTGTGGAAAGTAGCCGAAGGCCGTCGTGCGTGTCAGCAGCGTGACTCGCGGGTGAGCGGCCAGCATCCGCACCGTGCGCGCCAGCCAGCGCGCGGCCGGCTCTCCCTCGATCGCCGTGTCGGAATCCCCGTCAGGCTCTGAGAGCAGCGAGCCGCCCGGCTCCGGCTGCTCGTCGCACAGGATGACGCGCGCGCCGCTCGCGGCGGCGGCAGCCGCGGCCGCGAGTCCCGCCGGACCCGCCCCGACGACCAGGACGTCGCAGTGCGCGAATCGATTGGAATAGGTGTCGGGGTCCGGCTGCTGCGGAGCGCGGCCGAGACCCGCGGCGGCGCGGATCTTCGGCTCGTAGAGCCGCCGCCACGCGCCGCGCGGCCACATGAAGGTCTTGTAGTAGAACCCCGCCGGAATGAAGGGCGACAACAGGCCGCTCACCGCGCCGAAATCGAGCTCGAGGCTCGGCCAGCGATTCTGGCTGTACGCCTGCAGGCCCTCGTAGAGCTCGACCTGCGTGGCGCGCAGGTTGGGCGTCATCCGGGCGGAGTCCCGGCGCACCGTGACGAGCGCGCTCGGCTCCTCCGCGCCGGCGCCGAGGATGCCCCGCGGCCGGTGGTACTTGAAGGAGCGCCCGAGCAGATGCACTCCGTTGGCGAGCAGCGCCGAGGCGAGCGTATCGCCGGCGTAGCCGGTGTAGTCGCGGCCGTCGAATCTGAACCGCAGCGGACGGCTCCGGTCGATGCGGCCGCCGCTCGCCGCGCGAGGCCCGCTCCTCATCCGTGCGGCCCTCGCGCGCGCTCCAGCGCCGCCGCGGGCGGCGGCTCGCCCACGCGGTAGGTGGCGAGAAAGTGATCGCTGGTCGTATCGCGCAGCGCATTGAAGAACCGGCCGCAGCCGTGGGTGTGGCGCCAGCGCTCGCCATGCACCCCTTTGCTGTTCTCGCGCCAGTAGAGGAACTCGGCCCATTGCTCGTCGGTGCAGTCCGCCGGACTGGCGGGCCGCGCGATGTGCGCCTGTCCGCCGTAGACGAACTCGAGCTCCGGACGCACGCCGCAGTAGGGACAGTCGATCAGCAACATGATGTCATCTCAGTGCGCCACGGCCGCCGCCGCCGCCTCGTCGATGAGCCGGCCCTCGCGGAAGCGCTCGATGGTGAACGGCGCGTTGATCGGATGCGGCTCGTCGCGCGCGATCGTCCAGGCAAAGAGGTGAGCCGCCCCCGGGGTCGCCTTGAAGCCTCCCGTGCCCCAGCCGCAGTTGACGTACAGGCCCGGCACGGGCGTCCTGGCGATGATGGGCGAGCGGTCGGGGCTGACATCGACGATGCCCCCCCAGTTCCTCAGCATCCGCATGCGGCGGAACATCGGGAAGAGCTCACAGATGGCCTCGAGCGCATGGCTGCTCACGTGCAGTCCGCCTCGCTGCGTGTACGAGGTGTAGGCGTCGGTGCCCGCGCCGATGACCAGCTCGCCCTTGTCGGACTGGCTGATGTAGGCGTGAATGGTGTTGGACATCACGACACAGGGAAAGACGGGCTTGACCGGCTCCGAGACCAGCGCCTGCAGGGGATAGCTCTCGAGCGGCAGCCGGACTCCCGCCATCTTCAGAACGACGCTCGAGTTGCCGGCCGCGGAGACGCCGATCCTGCGTGCCTCGATGAGCCCGCGCGTCGTCTCGACCGCCTGCACCGCGCCGCGCGCGTCGCGGCGGATGCCCGTCACCTCGCAATTCTCGATGATGTCGACGCCGAGCGCATCGGCGGCGCGCGCATAGCCCCACGCGACCGCATCGTGACGCGCGGTTCCGCCGCGCCTCTGGAACGCGGCGCCGAGGACGGGATAGCGGATGTCGTCGGTCTTCAGCAATGGACAGATGTCCCGCGCCTCATCGGGCGTCAGCCATTCGTTGTCGACCCCGTTGGCGCGGTTGGCGTGCACGTGCCGCTTGAAGACCTGTACGTCGTGAACGGTGTGCGCGAGCATCATCACGCCGCGCTGGGAGAACATCACGTTGTAGTTGAGGTCCTGGGAGAGGGTCTCCCAGATCTTCAGCGCGTGGTCGTAAAGCGCGGCGCTCTCGTCGCGCAGGTAGTTCGAGCGGATGATGGTGGTGTTGCGGCCGGTGTTGCCGCCGCCGATCCACCCCTTCTCGAGGACGGCGACATTGGTCAGGTTGTGTTCCCTGGCCAGGTAGTACGCGGCGCCGAGGCCGTGCCCGCCGCCGCCGATGATGAGGGCGTCGTAGCCGGCCTTCGGCTCCGCCTTACGCCACTGCGGTTGCCAGTCGCGATGACCGGACAATCCCCGCCTGAGGAGCGAGAGGCCGGAGAAGCGCTGCATCGTCTGATCCCTTGCACGGGCGGTTGAGCTCGGCGGCAGATCATGCCGGGCACCGTGTGTCGTTACGAGCATCCGGGCGCCTGCTTCTTGAACGAAAGCGACACGACCGTGCAGTCTCTCGCCGGCCGCGGCATCGGGGCTTGACGACGCGCCGCCGCCATCTCATCATCCGTCAGCCTTGAACGATTGTTCAAGAGCTTGCTCACCGCTACCAATGACAACGGCAAGTCACTGAATCCCCACGTATCGATGCCTTCGCATGCGCCGCCGCGCCCGTCCCTGCCGCAGGCTCTTCCACGATCGTCCGGAGCATTGAATTGAACAGGCAATCAAGCTCTCGCCGCAACGACCCGCCGGGCGGAGCGGCCGGGCGCGACGAGCCGGAGGAAGCGCGCCGGCGACAGCTCATCGAGGTCACGATCGACAGTCTGGCCGAGGTGGGATTCGTGGGCAGCACGCTGGCGCAGATTGCGCAGCGGGCCGGTGTCTCCCCCGGACTGGTCGCGCACTACTTCGGCGACAAGGATGGCCTGCTCGAAGCCACTTTTCGAACACTGTCGCGGCGCCTCGGGGAGCGCGTCCGGGAGCGGTTCGCGCGCGCCCGTACGCCGCGCGGGCGCGTGCAGGCGGTGATCGACGCCAACCTCGCGCCGGAGGAATTCGACCAGCGCACCGGGACGGCGTGGCTGGCATTCTGGGGACAGGTGCTGCACGTCGAGGGTCTGAAGCGCGTGCAGACGGCGTATCAGCGCCGCATGCTGTCGAATCTGCGCCACGCATTGCGACGGCTGTTGCCCGAAGAGGAGGCGCGCAGCCTCGCCGCGATGATCGCCGCCATGATCGACGGAGTCTGGCTGCGCGCGGCGCTCTCGCGCTGGCAGGAAGCGGACAGCGAGAGCGCGCGCGCGCTGCTCACGGCCTTCGTCGACAGCCGTTGGACGGAGTGCGCCCGGGCCGGGGAGGCGCTGCCGGGCGCACGGCAGGGATCCGGCCCCGGACATGACCGGGCGGACACCCCCGGGTCCTTCCGGACGATCAATCCGGCGACCGGCGAGGTGTTGGCCGAGATCACGGTGGACGGTCCGGCGCAGGTCGCGTCCGCGGTCGCCAGGGCATCGGCGGCGCAGAAGGAGTGGGGGCGCCTGCC
>DASZYK010000025.1:0-6991 GCA_035545455.1 Steroidobacteraceae bacterium | reverse complement strand
AGCGCGACCGCGCGGTGAAGTGCCGAGAGAGCGTCCGCGTTCATGGCCGCTCATCCCGAGTCAGATAGTGCCGGAACGGGGCAAGATTTCTCCGCGAAAATCCGTCTGGGCGTCCGTACGGGCCAAAAACCCATGCGCTTTCCGCGCGATCATTTGGCGCGTAAGTCTCTGAATATTCGCTGGATTTATCGTGGTGGGCGGTACTGGGATCGAACCAGTGGCCCCTGCCGTGTGAAAGCAGTGCTCTACCGCTGAGCTAACCGCCCATCCGTTGAGGGGCAGCAAGTCTATAGGCCTGGCGGGCCTCAGGCAATGTCCCGCCGGGAGCAGGGCCGGCGGGCGATCGACGCGTTCTGCCGCGAGCTCGGCGAGGACCGCGGGGGTCGATGCCCCCGCTCAGGCCGGGTTCGGCAGCCCCGCGAGCTCGTGGATCTGGTCGTCGAGGTACTCGAGCACGCGCTTGTCGCGCTCGGATTCCTTGTGGGTGAGGAAGCTGACGGCCATGCCCTCGAGCACGTAGTGCACGAGGTCGAGCGCGAGATCGAACTTCTCGCCGCGGCCCTTCCACTCCGGAAACACCTCGACGGCCGCCTCGTACCATTCGCGCTCGAAGGCTTCCTGGGCCGGCCGCAGGATCGCCGCCAGCTCCTTGTCGGTCCGGGCCGCGACGGCGAGCTCGAAGAAGGCGACGAACATCGGGTGGCGCACGTGCGCCCAGTACGCCTCGAGGCTCTGGCGCAGATGGTCACGCCCCGCGGTGGGCTTGGTCACCGCCTTGCGGAAGGCGCGCAGGCGCTTGGCGTGCAGGTGCTCGACGGCGGCGCTGACCACCGCGAGCTTCGAGGGAAAGTGGTGCAGCATCGCCCCGCGGGACAGCCCCGCCTTCTCGGCGATGAGCGTGGTCGTCGTCTGGGAATAGCCGTACTCGACGAAGCAGCGGATGGCCGCCTCGGTGATCTGCGTCCGCGTGTTCGCGCTTTTCTGCGCCTGCCACCCTGATTCTTCGGCTTCTTCGGAGGTGGACTTGGGGAGCGTCGAGGAGCGTTGCTGCGTACTCACGGAAAAATCTCTAATTGGATCAGCATGCGCGCTGCGCAAAAAAAAGTCAAAGCTGATTGAAACCGGATGAGCTGACTGGTAGCGTCATCGTTCAGTCCACCCGGGCTCGAGGATTCTAGACAATCATGAACCGACTGGCCGGCAAAGTCGCCCTCATCACCGGAGCGGCGTCCGGGCTCGGCCGCGCCGATGCCCGGGCCATGATCGAGGAGGGCGCCCGGGTGCTGCTCTCCGATGTGAACGAAGCCGCCGGGGAGCAGCTCGCAGCGGAGCTCAACGGCATCCGCGCCGGCTGCGCCGCCTTCATGGTCCACGACGTGCGCGATGAGCGCCGCTGGGGCGAGGTGGTCGCCGAATGCGTCCGCCGGTTCGGCGGCCTCAACGTGCTCGTCAACAATGCCGGCGTGGTCGTGATCGCGACGCCCGAGACGACCACCCTCGAGCAATTCCGCTTCGCCAACTCGGTGATGTCGGAGGGGGTGTTCCTCGGGTGCAAGACCGCCATTCCCGCCATGCGCGCCTCCGGCGGCGGCTCGATCATCAACATGTCCTCGGTGGCCTCGCACCTCGGCTATCCGGTCTTCTTCGCCTACAGCGCCGCCAAGGGGGCGGTGCGCGCCATGACGAAGTCGATCGCGGTGCACTGCCAGATGGGCAAGTACGGCATCCGCTGCAACTCGATCCACGCGGGCGCGATCGACACTCCCATGGTCGAGCAGGCGAACGCCGCCCTCGGCATGAAGATGCAGGACTACGAGGCCGCGCCCTGGGGGCTCGGCAAGCCGCAGGACGTCGCCTACCTCGTCGTCTATCTCGCCTCGGACGAGTCGCGCTTCGTCAACGGCGCCGAGCTCATGATCGACAACGCCCTCACGGTGCAGTGACGGGCGGCGGAGCGGACCGGACGGCCCATCGCCATGCGGTTTTTCGAGGACTTGGTCGAAGGCGAGGAGAGGCTGTCGGACGCCCGCGAGGTCACCGAGGCGGA
Organism: Steroidobacteraceae bacterium; assembly: GCA_035545455.1. Classification (GTDB taxonomy): domain Bacteria; phylum Pseudomonadota; class Gammaproteobacteria; order Steroidobacterales; family Steroidobacteraceae; genus 13-2-20CM-66-19. The sequence goes on along the minus strand of DASZYK010000025.1, from coordinate 4,944 downwards.
GCTGCTCGAGTTCGCGCGGACTTACGATCCGCAGTACTTCCATGCCGACCCGCAGGAGGCGAGGCGCTCGATCTTCGGCGGCGTGATCGCCTCCGGCATTTTCACCATGGCAGTGTGGCGGCAGCTCGATCACAGGATCTGCGGCGATGTCGCCTGGATCTGCGGTGTCGCCTGGGACGATGTGCGCTTTCCCAAGCCCGTCCGTGCCGGAGACGCGCTGCGGGCCCGCGCGCAATGCCTGAGCAAGCGTCTTTCGGAGAAGGATCCCCGGCGCGGCGTCGCTGTGTATCAGTACACCCTGCTCAACCAGCGGGGCGAGACCGTATTCACCTGCCGCAGCACCAACCTCGTCGAGCGCCGTCCGACGACGGAAGCTCAATCCTCCCCGTGATAGCGCCGCCAGCTCGGCAGGCTCTCCGGGTAATCGGCCGGGCGCCGGTCGCCGTAAGCGCGCATTCGCAGGCGGCCGGTCAGCCCCTCGGCGTATTCCTCGACGGGAAGGTAGTAGAGGAAGGAGAGCGCCCGCTCGGCGAAGCGCCAGCGTCCTTCGTGGCGCCGATAGCGATCGCGGTAGCGCAGCGCCGCGATGAGCACGCGCCCGTTGCGGCAGACCTCGGCATGGGAGGACACGAGACCCGTGGCGTCGTCCGGCCCGGGACCCAGCTCGAGGATCTGGTCGTGGGCGATGTGGTTGGTGGCCTTCAGCGCGGCGAACCGGCCGCGAAACTGTTGCATGACCGCCTCGCGCCCGAGAGCGCTCATCACGCCGTCCTCGGAGCGGAAGATCGCTTCCGGCGTGAAGAGCGCGGTGAGCGCATCGATGTCGCGGTCATCGACTGCAACGCCGTAGCGCGCAATCAGCTCGCGCAGCTCGGCGCGGTCCTCGAGAGCGCGGATGCGCTCCTCGAGCGAGGCCGTCTCGAGGTTCATGGCGTGTTCTCTCCGGTTGGGTTCAAAGGGGGCTCGCGGCAATGAAGCGTCTCGCTGACAAAGTGGCCGTCGTGCTCGGCGCGGCGGCCCGGGACAACATGGGCCAGGCGATCGCCAGGCGCCTCGCGGAGGAGGGCGCGCGGGTGGTCGTCGGCGGCCGCCACGAGGCGCCGCTGCGCGAGCTCGCGGCTGAGATCGGCGGCCGGTTCGCGCTCTGCGACATCACCCGCAAGGAGGAAGTGCAGGCGCTCGCGCGATGCGCGGCCGAGGCATTCGGCCGCATCGACATCGCCGTCAACTGCACCGGCCTCGGGCTCATCGCCAAGCTCCTCGAGACCACCGAGGAGCAGATCGATCGGCTGATGGACCTGCAGTTCAAGGGATCCTTCTTCTTCCTGCAGGTGTTCTGCGAGGCCATCGGGCGCACCGGGGGCGGCTCCGTCATCCTCACCTCGTCCGCCTCCGTGCGCGCTCTGCTCTTCCACCACGCCGCGTACATCGGGACGAAGGCTGGCGCCGAGGCGCTGGCGCGCTGCTTCGCCAACGAGTTCGGCTCGCGCGGCGTGCGCGTCAACTGTCTCGCGCCGGGACTCACCGCGACGCCCATGACATCGCGCGAGGTTGCAATGCCCGGCCTCGAGGAGGTCTTCGTCAAGGAGTATCCCCTCGGGCGCATCGGCACCGTGCGCGATGTCGCCGATGCGGCGCTGTGGCTTGCCGGGGACGAGTGCTTCATGACGGGCGAGACGCTGCAGGTGAACGGTGGGCTGACACTCAGGCGCAATCCGCTGCCGCGCGAGATCAATGCGAGCCTCGCCGCGGCGGCCGCGGGCGCCCCGGATGCGGCCCGGACAGGTGGCAGTGTGCCTCATCGCGACCCTAAAAAAAACAGTCAAGCCTGATTGTATTTTAGCCGCCGCCGCCTATAATTCCCGAGCAAGGGCCCGCGCGGCGGCTCCCTTCCGCTGCACCGGCACACCGCGTGCCGGCTGCGTCCCGCGCGTACCGGGCCCACCGCTGTCAGCACTCGAAGGAGAGCGCGATGGACCTGGGTCTCAGGGGAAAGAAAGCGATCGTCACGGGCGCCACCAAGGGCATCGGCCGCGCCATCGTCGAGCTCTTCGCGGGCGAGGGCGTGGACATCGCGCTCTGCTCGCGCACGGCGGAGGAGGTCGAGTCGGCCGTGCGCGCGCTCGAGCAGCGCGGGGTCAACGTCGTCGGCGAGGCCGTCAATGTGCGCGAGGGCGAGGCCTACAAGGCCTGGCTCGAGCGCGCGGCGCAGGCGCTCGGCGGCTGCGACATCTTCATCCCCAACGTGAGCGCGGGCGGCGGCTTCGACAGCGAGAAGAACTGGACGCGGAACTTCGAAGTCGACGTGATGCACACGGTGCGCGGCTGCGAGACGCTGATGCCGCACCTCGAGAAATCCGGCTCCGGCTCCATCGTCATCATCTCATCGACCAACGCGCTCGAGACCTTCGGCGTGCCGCAGGCCTTCAACGCGATGAAGGCCGCGCTCATCACCTATTCCAAGCAGCTCGCGCAGCACGTCGGCAAGAAGGGCGTGCGGGTGAACTCCGTCTCCCCGGGCCCGATCTTCTTCGAGGGCGGCGCGTGGGAGCTGATCAAGGGCACGATGCCGAAGCTCTTCGACTACGCCATGAGGCAGATCCCCTGCGGGCGGATGGGAACGCCGGAAGAGGTGGCGCGCGTCGTCGCCTTCGTGGCGAGCCCGGCCGGCAGCCTCATCACGGGCTCCAACATCGTGGCGGACAACGGCTTCACCAAGCGCGTGCAGTTCTGATGGACGAGTTCTGGGAGCGATCCAAGGCGCCGCGCTTCACGCCGGTGCCGCGCGTCAGGCCCGAGGACAGTCCCGGCACGCCGCTCGAGAAGGCGCCCGACCCCGAGCTCGGTCACGGGATCATCGATCCGCGGCGCTACTTCTCGCGCGAGTTCATGGCGCTGGAGTGGCAGCGCATGTGGACCAAGGTGTGGCTGCTCGGCGGACGCGAGATCGACATCCCGGAGGCGGGGGATTACCTCGTGACGGAGATCGGCCCGGAGTCGATCCTCATCGTTCGCCAGCGCGACGGCTCGGTGCGCGCGTTCTACAACGTCTGTCAGCACCGCGGCAGCCGCATTCGCGGCTGCGGGATAGGCAGCACCGGCGAGTCGATGTCGTTCAAGTGTCCCTACCACCATTGGGAATACGAGCTCGACGGCTCGTATCGGCGCATTCCCGACATCGACACCTTTCCGCAGGGCAAGCCCCGGCATGCCCTCACGGAGATCCGGTGCGACACCTGGGGCGGCTTGGTCTGGTACACGCTCAACGAGTCGCCGCCGCCGCTGCTCGAGTTCCTGGATCCGCTGCCGCGGCACCTCGAGCCCTACAACCTGCACAAGATGGTGCAGACCCGGGACATCACCGTGGAGTGGGACTGCAACTGGAAGACCTCGGTGGATGCCTTCAACGAGACCTATCACGTGCAGGGCATCCATCCGCAGCTCCTCTGGTACCTGCACGATCTCGACGTGCAGATCGACTGCTACGAGCGCCACAACCGCTACCTCATCCCCTTCGGCACGCTCTCGCCGCGCGTGCGCAAGCCGCCCTCGATTCCGGAGCCCATCAAGACCATCATGAAGGGCGCGGGGCTCGATCCCGCCGACTACGAGAAGCCGATCGGCGAGATCCGCCGCGACGTGCAGCAGCACAAGCGCGCCTTCGGGGCGAGCCAGGGCAAGGACTACTCGCGCCTGAACGACGATCAGCTGACCGACGATTTTCACTATCTCATCTTTCCCAACCTCTCCCTCAACGTGCACGCCGACGACTTCTGGATCTTCCGCCAGCGGCCGCATCCGAGCGATCCCGACCGCATGTTCTACGACATCATGACCTTCGAGCTGGTGCCGGACGGGCAGGAGTGGCCGGAGCGCGCCGAGCACAGGCGCTGGAAGCACGGCGACAAGTCGATCGGGCTGGTGCTCGATCAGGACGCGGAGAACCTGCCGGGCGTGCAGGCGGGCATGCACTCGAAGGGTTTCAAGGGCCTCTGGATCGGCGCGCAGGAGCTTCGCATCCGGCACTTCCACAAGGTGCTCGACGACTACATATACGGCCCGCAGGGCAAGCCTCCCGGGGCGTTGTAGGAGCGGCCGATGACGCCCGAGAAGTCACGCCTCCTCGATGCCTACCGGCGCATGAAGACGATCCGCGAGTTCGAGGAGCGTCTGCACGTCGAGATCGCCACCGGTGAGATCCCGGGCTTCACGCACCTCTATGCCGGTCAGGAGGCCGTGGCGGTCGGCGTCTGCGCGGACCTCACCGACCAGGACTACATCGTCAGCACCCATCGCGGCCACGGACACTGCATCGCGAAGGGATGCGACGTCACCGGGATGATGAAGGAGATCTACGGCCGCCGCGACGGACTCTGCAGGGGCAAGGGCGGCTCGATGCACATCGCCGATTTCGACAAGGGGATGCTCGGCGCCAACGCCATCGTCGGCGGCGGCCCGCCGCTCGCGGTCGGCGCGGCGATCGCCTGCAAGCTGCGGCGCGGCGCGGGCGGGGAGGGCCGGGTGAGCGTGGCGTTCGGCGGCGACGGCAGCTGCAACCAGGGCACGGTGTTCGAGGCGATGAACCTCGCGGTGGTGCTCGGGGCGCCGGCCATCTTCGTGTTCGAGAACAACGGCTACAGCGAGCACACCGGCGCCGAATACGCGGTCGGCTCGAAGGACATCACCGCGCGCGCGGCGGCCTTCGGCATGCCCGCCGAGCGGGTCGACGGCTCGGATTTCTTCGCCGTGCAGGCGGCGATGCGGCGCGCGCTCGAGCGTGCCCGCTGCGGCGGCGGCCCGAGCGCCATCGAGGCGATGACCACCCGCTTCTACGGACACTTCGAGGGCGATCCGCAGAAGTACCGCGCCAGGGACGAGGTGGCCCGGCACAGGGAGACGATGGATTGCCTCGCGCGCTTTCGCGCCCGCGTGGCTGAGGGCGGC
>DASZYK010000024.1:0-2773 GCA_035545455.1 Steroidobacteraceae bacterium | reverse complement strand
CGGGGCTTCTTCCCGTTCGTGAAGGAGGCCGTGTATCTCAACACCGCCACGGCCGGCCTCGCGTGGAAGGGCCTCGGGGATGCTTCGGCGGCGTTCTACGAGGCGAAGCTTCGAGGCATCTGCGGGCGCAGTGAATGGGTTGCCACGGTGGCGCGTGCCAGGGCGGCGCTCGCTGGCCTGCTGAGCGTCGAGGCGGAGGCGGTGTCCTTCACCGGCAGCGCGACTGAGGCGCTCAATCTCGCCTGCCTCGGGTTGCCGTTGCCGCCCGGAAGCCGCATCGCCGTCGCCGCCGACGAATTCCCGTCCGTCTGGCAGGCCTGTCTCACGCTGCGCAAGTCGGGGATCGATGTCAAAGCCGTCGAGATACCTCGGGAATCGGATCGCAGCGCTGCGCTCGCCGAGGCCGCCGCCGGCGCGCAGGCTCTCGCCGTCTCGCACGTCCACTGGCGCACCGGCACTTGCGTCGATATCGAGCGGATCGGGGCCGCCTGCCGCGCGAGCGGCGCGTGGCTCATCGTCGATGGCGTGCAGGCGGTCGGGGCGATGCCTGTGCGGGCGGGTCTGGCGGATGCATACTGTGGCTCCTCCTTCAAATGGCTGCTCGGCGGCTTCGGGCTCGGATTCATGACTCTGAGCGAGCGGCTGGCGCGGGAGTGGACTCCACCTCTGCGCGGCTACGCCAACGAGTGGCCGAGCCGCGATCCGCAGTACGGCCATCTCGACTATCCGGGGATCTATGCTCTCGACGCATCGCTCGCGTTCCTGGACGCGATCGGCTGGGAGGCGATATTCGAGCGCGTGGCCCGGCTGAGGAGCCATCTTTGCACGAGCCTGCCCCGCCGGGGCTTCGATGTGCTGACGCCGGCCGCGGCCGCCGCGGGAATCGTATCCATCCGGCGCGACGATGCGGCCGATCTGGTGGAGCGCCTCGCGCAGGAGTCCATCTTCGTCGAGGACCGTGACGCGATCGTGCGCGCCTCGCCGCACTTCTACAACACCGAGGCGGAGCTCGATCGCTTCATGGAAGCGCTCACGGCGCACTCGCGTGCTGGCGGGAAGCGGGCACTGTGATGGCGCGCGCAGCCGCAGCGAGTGCAGGGTCGCGCACGCGGTGAGTACGGTCACGGAAACCCGGCGCTGGAGCAGGCTGGACGTACCGGGACTCGGCTGGGCGACCGGCGAGATCGGGCTCGCCTGCTATGCGGGTATCTCCACCATCTATCTGCTCTTCTACGCGACCGAAGTGCTGCGCATCTCGCCGCTCTGGGCGGGCCTGGCGCTGCTCGTGCCGCGTGTCTGGAACGTGATCGCCGACCCGATCGTGGGTGTCCTCTCCGACCGCACGCGGACCCGATTCGGCCGGCGCCGGCCGTATCTTCTGGGCGGCGCGGTCCTCTGGGCTGCCTCCTTCGCGCTGCTCTTCAACCTGCCGCGCGGCGGGTCGTCCGGTGTTGCCGCTATCTCCTTCGGAGCCGTCTTCCTCCTCAACAACACCGGGCTCTCCCTGTACCAGGTCCCCTACGCCACCATGCTCGCCGAGATCTCTCGCGACCAGCACGTCAGGACGCGCCTCGCGGGCTATCGGGAGATCGTTGCGCGCGGGGCGATTCTCTTGACGCTGGCCAGCGGTCCCTGGCTGCTCGGCCGCTACACGTCCGAGGCCGTGGGCTTCGGCATCATCGGCATTGTGTTCGGCGCGGCCATCATCGCCGGCGGACTGGTGGCGTTCTTCTCGACCGCAGACGCTTCCGACTCACAGGCCGCCGTCCGCCACGATCATGGCTTGCGGGCGCAGCTTGCGACGCTGGTGGGCAATCGACCGCTCGCCTGGCTGTCGGCGAGCTTCCTGCTCGTCAATGTGGGCGATGCCGTTTTCAGCGGGGCTCTCGTTTACTACCTGACGCGGATTCTGGGCGAGAGTCCGGCGGCCATCGGCATCCTGTATCCGGTGAGCTCCATCACCGGAATCCTGGTCGCACCGCTCTGGTGGCGCGCCGCCAACCGCCTGGGAAAGATCCCGGTCTGCCGCGCGGCGCTCGCGCTGAACGCCGCCTGCTGCCTGCTGCCCCTCTGGATCACGCCGGCGCACGCCGGGCTCATGTATGCCTTCATGGTGCTCTACGGCCTGTCCAACACCGGCGCCCGTCTGCTGCCGAATGCCATGGCGCCGGACACAGCCGATCTCGATCAGGCGCGCACGGGAGAGCGGCGCGAGGGCGCGATCTTCGGCATCTTCGTATTCGTGCAGCAAACCGGCTTTGCCGTGGGCGGCTTCCTCCTGAGCATGCTCCTCGCGATCGGCGCGCACGCCGCCGCCGCCAGCATCCCGGAGCCGTCCACGATGGCGATCCTGCTCACCTTCACCTTGGCGTCCGCGGCGATGTATGGCGGCGCCTTCGCCGCCGTGCTGCCGTACCGCATGCCCGCCGCGCCGTAGCGAGCCACATCCTGGACAGCGCCTGCCGGTACTGACATCCATGCCCGCGACGGCAGGTAGCAGCGGTGGTCGTCCTGGACCCTCGACCGCGCGGTCACGTGCTACTGCCGCAGACGCGCGCCAGCGGGGTCGACGGCAGGCTCACGCAGGACATGGCAGGGCCGCGGATCGCTCAGATGGCCTTCGTGAGCGGACCTCGCCAAGTCGGCAAGACGACCACTTGCCGCGGCCTGAGCTTTGCTGATCTGAATTGGGATAGTGTCGAAGCCAGGAACGGCAATGACGAGCTTTCCAATTCGCTGGGCTACTTTCAGACGCAAACGCAAGCTCGCCACG
>DASZYK010000023.1:0-5647 GCA_035545455.1 Steroidobacteraceae bacterium | reverse complement strand
CGGTGCCGACGGCGCCGAAGACGATTGCGGGAACGGCGAGATCGAGGCTCGCGGTCTCATCGACGATGATGGCGTTGTTGCCTCCCAGCTCGAGCAGGCTCTTGCCGAGGCGGGCGGCGACACGTTCGCCAACCTTACGGCCGACGGGCGTCGAGCCGGTGAAGGAGATGAGGGCGACCCTGCGGTCATCCACGAAGCGGGTCGCCAGCTCCGTGCCGCCGTCGACGAAGAGCTGAAAAATGGGCGGCAGGCCCCGCGCCTGCAGAACGCGGTTGCAGAGCTGCTGGATGGCGATCGCGGTGAGCGGAGTTTTGGGCGATGGCTTCCACACCGACACGTTGCCGCAGATCGCGGCAAGGAAGGCGTTCCAGGACCAGACCGCCACCGGGAAGTTGAAGGCGGAGAGGATGCCGACGACTCCGAGCGGATGCCACTGCTCGTACATCCTGTGGCCGGGCCGCTCGGAGTGCATGGTCAGGCCGTAGAGCATGCGCGACTGACCGACGGCGAAGTCGGCGATGTCGATCATCTCCTGCACCTCGCCCAGTCCTTCGGCGAGGATCTTGCCGTTCTCCAGTGACACGAGCGTGCCGAGGTCGGCCTTGGCGCGGCGCAGCTCCTCGCCGATGAGGCGGACGACCTCGCCGCGCTTCGGTGCGGGCACCATGCGCCAGGCGGCCGCCGTCTCGACGGCCGACGAGATGACGGAGTCGTACTCCTCGAGGCCCGCGGGCCGCACCTGCGCGATCAGGGTGCCGGTCGCGGGATTGCGCACGCTGAGGAGGGCCGCGTCGCCGCCGCCCTTCCAGCCCTGCGAGCCGGACCACGCTCCCGGATTGAGCGGAGCGAGCTCGAGTCTCGCGAGCAGGCTGTTGATGTCGGATTCGCTGGCGGTCATCGTGCGGCGACCTTCTTCTGGGTCCGCTGGTGTCCGGTCTTGCCGGAGACGATCACCTCCGCGGAGACGTCCTTGGTGCCGCCCTGCGCGTAGTAGCGGCCGAAGCGGTTGCTCAGGATGTCGGTCAGGCGGAATTCCTCCTGGGCGATGAAGCCCTGGTAGCGCTCCGGATGCTCGAGCACGAGGTCGACCACGGAGGTGATGCCCGCGGCGGTGGTTACCTGGATCGCGGACCAGAGCCGCCCGGCGATGAGCTGCGGGTAGATCTTGTTGACGTAGTTCTCCTCGCGCAGCTCCCCGTCCTGGGTGCCCGTGACCGCGGCGTACACGATGATGACGTCCTGCAGGGTCTGCGGCACGGCATTCTCGAGAATGCGCTTCAACGTGCCCCGGTCCTGATTGAGCTTGAGGTCGTTCATGAGCAGGCGCATCTGCTCGCAGTGACCGGGATAGCGGATCGTCTTGTAGTTCATCGACTCGCAGCGCGTGCCGTGCGTCTCGGCGAGCGATCCCAGTCCGCCCGAGGTGTTGAATGCCTCGTACAGGGTGCCGTCGATCTCGATCTCCTCCATGCCCTCGAGCGGCGCGACTTCCACGGTGCGGCCGTCGACGATCGCCTGGCAGGGATTGCCGTACTCGTTGATGAGGCCTTCGGTCGACCAGGTGAGCGAGTATTTGAGAACGTTGTTCGGATGCTGGGGCAGGGCGCCCACGCGCAGCTTCACGGCGCGCAGCTCCTCGAAATGCTTGATGAGCTCCGCCGCGGCAATGCTGATGAACCCCGGAGCGAGACCGCACTGGGGCACGAACGCCTTCGACGCACCGGTCGCGATCGCGCGCACGGCGCGAGTAACCTCGACGTCCTCGGTCAGATCGAAGTAATGGACGCCGGCCGCCCGGGCCGCCTCCGCCACCGTGACGTTGCAGTAGAACGGCAGGCTGGAGATGACGGCGTCGACCGGGTGGCTCGCCAGATGATGCTCGAGCGCGCTGCGCTGCTTGGCGTTCAGCGTATGGGCACTGAGGCCCGGAGCGCCGTGCGCACGCACCACGGCTTCCGCAACGGAGCCGTCGACGTCAGCGAGTTGAACCTGGTAGCCGCCGGAGCTCGCCAGGAGCCCGGAGATCAGGGCGCCGATCTTGCCGGCGCCGAGAATGAGTACGCGATGCATTCAGCCCCTCCCGCCTGTGGCGGATGTGGGTGGAAGAGGGCGCGCATTCTCGCCTCTGGACGCCCTCCGCGCCAGCCGGGCGTGATTGCGCCTGCCCGGGCCGGCGGGGCCGGGCCATGGTACGATGCCTTGATATGCGTTCTCCCCAGACGACCTCCTGGCATTCCGCGAGCTGGCAGAGCAAACCCGCGCAGCAGCAGCCGGTGTACGACGATCCGGCCGCGCTGGAGCGGGTCGTGGCGGAGCTGTCGCGGCTGCCGCCGATCGTCGTGTCCTGGGAGATCGAGGCGCTGCGCGAGCGCCTGGCCGCGGCCCAGCGGGGCCAGGCCTTCCTGCTTCAGGGCGGCGATTGCGCCGAGACCTTCGCCGACTGCGAGTCGGACATGGTCGTCAAGAAGCTGAAGATTCTCCTGCAGATGAGCCTCGTGCTGCTGCACGGTCTCAAGAAGCCCATCATCCGCGTGGGGCGCATGGCCGGCCAGTACGCCAAGCCGCGCTCGGTGGATACGGAGACCCGGGACGGCGTGACACTGCCGAGCTTCCGGGGCGATCTCGTGAACCGGCCGGAATTCACCGCGGCCGCGCGCGCCGCCGATCCGGACCTGCTGCTGCGGGGATACGAGCGGGCCGCCCTCACGCTCAATTTCGTGCGCGCGCTGGTCGATGGCGGCTTCGCCGACCTGCACCATCCGGAGTACTGGGACCTCGGCTTCATCAAGCATGCGCCGCTCAAGGACGCCTACCAGCGCATCATCCAGTCGATCGGCGATGCGCTCGATTTCTTCGAGGGCATCAGCGGCAGCGCCGTCCACGAGGCGACGCTCGTCGATTTCTACGCCAGCCATGAAGGCCTGCACCTGCTCTACGAGCAGGCCCAGACGCGCTTCATCCCGCGGCAGAACCGCTGGTACAACCTGTCGACGCACATGCCCTGGATCGGCATGCGCACCGCGAAGCTCGACGGGGCGCACGTGGAGTACTTCCGCGGGATCTCCAACCCCATCGGCGTCAAGGTCGGCACGGCGATGGACACCGCTTGGCTCCAGGGTCTCGTCACCACACTCAACCCGCAGAACCAGCCCGGACGTCTCACGCTGATCCACCGCTTCGGCGCGAAGGACATCGCGACCGCGCTGCCGAAGGCCATCGAGGCGGTGCGTCAGACCGGACAGACGGTGCTCTGGGTGTGCGATCCGATGCACGGCAACACGGAAACCAGCACCGGCGGCCTGAAGACCCGGCGCTTCGAGAACATCCTCAAGGAGGTGGATACCGCCTTCCGCATTCACGCGGAGATGGGCTCGCACCTGGGCGGCGTGCACATCGAGCTGACCGGCGAGGATGTCACCGAGTGCACCGGCGGTGCGCGTGGGCTCACGGATGCCGATCTGCAGCGCGCCTACCGCTCGACGGTCGATCCGCGCCTGAATCACGAGCAGGCGCTCGAGCTCGCCATGCTGATCGCGGAGCGCAGTCAGCAGCGCCGCGCGACTCAACGCGGGTAGTCTCGAGGCCGGATCCCGTACGGCATTTCAGGATGCGCCGGCGCATTGCCGGTACAATTGCCGCATGAAGTACGAGCACGTCGTCGTCCCGCCCGAGGGACGCAGGATCACCGTCAATCCCGATAACACGCTGACCGTTCCCGACAACCCGATCATCCCCTACATCGAAGGGGACGGGATCGGCATAGACGTCACTCCCGCGATGCTGCGGGTGGTGAACGCCGCGGTCGAAAAGGCATACGGCAGCGCCCGCCGCATCGCCTGGATGGAGGTCTACTCCGGCGAGAAGGCCAATGCCCGCTACGGGCAGTGGTTTCCGGAAGAGACGCTGCACGCGCTGCGCGACTTCGTGGTCTCGATCAAGGGTCCTCTCGCCACGCCCATCGGCGGCGGCATCCGCTCGCTCAACGTGGCGATGCGCCAGAGCCTCGATCTCTACGCCTGCGTACGTCCCATCCGCTATTTCCCCGGCGTCGCGAGCCCGATGCAGGACGCCAGTCTCACGGACATGGTGATCTTCCGCGAGAACACGGAGGACATCTATGCGGGCATCGAATGGCCGGCCGGCTCGGCCGAGGTGCACAAGCTGATCGCCTACCTGCACAGGGAATTCGGGGTGACGGGCATCCGCTTCCCCGCGAGCTCGGCGATCGGCATCAAGCCGGTGTCGAAGGAGGGCAGTCAGCGCCTGATCCGCAAGGCCATCCAGTACGCGATCGAGAACGACCGTGTCTCGGTGACGCTGGTGCACAAGGGCAACATCATGAAGTTCACGGAGGGCGCCTTCCGCAACTGGGGTTATCAGCTCGCCAGGGAGGAGTTCGGCGCCAGGGAGATCGACGGCGGCCCGTGGCTCAAGTTCCAGAACCCGCTCACCGGAACCGACATCATCATCAAGGACGTCATTGCGGACAACTTCCTGCAGCAGGTGCTCCTGCGCCCCGAGGAATACGACGTCATCGCGACGCTCAACCTGAACGGCGATTACGTCTCCGACGCGCTCGCCGCGCAGGTGGGCGGCATCGGCATCGCGCCCGGAGGCAACATCGGCGAGGGACTCGCGGTGTTCGAGGCGACGCACGGCACGGCGCCGGGGTTCGCGGGCAAGGACCGGGTCAATCCGGGCTCGCTCATTCTGTCGTCGGAAATGATGCTGCGCTATCTGGGCTGGAAGGAGGCCGCGGACCTCATCATCAAGGGCGTCGCCAACACCATCGCCAACAAGGAGCTCACCTATGACCTGGCGCGGCTGCGCGAGGCCATCAAGGCGCCGAAGCGCGAGCTCGCGGCGCGCAGGAGCGTGGAGGAGGACCTGCAGCGCCTGATTCCCGGCGCGAAGCTCATGAGCTGCTCGGGCTTCGCCACGGCGGTCATCGGTCACATGGACGACTAGCCATCAAGCAGGCGCGAACGAACCATGGGCGCCGGCCGGTGCTGCCGGTGAAGCGCAGCGAGGCCTACGACCCCGGCTGCACGCGCTGTCCGCGCCTCGCGGAATTCCTGGCGGAGGTGCATGCCGCCTATCCGGACTATTGGGCGCGGCCCGTGCCGTCGTTCGGCGACGCGAACCCGCTGATCGTGCTGGTCGGCCTCGCTCCCGGCCTGCACGGGGCGAACCGGACCGGGCGGCCGTTCACGGGTGATTACGCGGGCGAGCTCCTCTACCGCACGCTTCATGAGGCCGGGCTGGCGACGCGCGCGGAGTCGCGCTCGGCCGACGACGGGCTGGAGCTCGAGCACGCACGGATCATCAATTCCGTGAAATGCGTGCCACCCGGCAACAAGCCGCTGCCGGATGAGATCCGCCGCTGCAACGCGTACCTGAAGGCCGAGCTTGCGGCCCTGAAGCGTGTACGGGTGGTGCTGGCCCTCGGCCGCGTCGGGCACGATGCCTTCCTCATGGCCGCGGGGCTCAAGCGCAGCTCCTTCCCGTTCGGCCACGGGCGCGAGCACCGGCTGGACGAGACGCGGTGGCTCATCGACTCGTATCATTGCAGCCGCTACAACACCTCGACCGGGGTGCTCACCGAGCCGATGTTCCGCAAGGTCGTGGCACGCGCCTGCGAGCTTGC
>DASZYK010000022.1:0-5286 GCA_035545455.1 Steroidobacteraceae bacterium | reverse complement strand
GCTCGTCTATGGTCAGGTCGACCTGGAGCTCGAGGCGCAGATCCACGGCATTCCGAAGGCGTGGGGCCCGATGCCGTTCAAGAAGACGCCGGCGACACCGGCACTCGGCACGCCCGCGGAATCCGACGACATCACGGGCGGCATCGGTTGGGAGGGGCTCGAGCAGCTGCAGCGCTTCATCGATGCGGGCGGCGAGCTCGTGACGCTCGGCAACGGCTCGATGCTGCCGCTCGAGGCCGGGATGGTCCGCGGCGTGCGGCGGGACTCCGGCGGCGTACCGCGAAGCTCGCAGGGCGGCGGTGCAGCCGCTGCCGCTGCAGCCCAGACCGCCGAGGCACGCACGCCCGGCGCACACGTACGTGTGACCTTCCTGCAGCCCGACAATCCGATCGCCTACGGCTACTCTCGCTCGACCTACGTCTTTCGCCAGAACTACGCGCTCTATGCGATGCCCCGCCGCTGGCTGCGGATGTCGTACTGTACGACGTGCCTGGACGGCCCGATCGACACGAGCCACGTCGTGCTCATCTGGGGCGGGCCGCCGAATGAGCCGTTCGTCGTGAGCGGACAGGCCTGGGGGGTCGACAACATCGTCGGCCGTCCCGCACTCTTCGATTTCCCGGTCGGCCACGGCCGTGTCGTCGCATTCAACTTCAATCCGATGCACCGCGACATGAACCGCGGCGACCAGCGGATGCTGTGGAACGCGATCATCAACTGGCGCGCGATCATCGCGGGCGAGCCGGCGGCCCGATAGTTCGGCGCTTGCGTCGTAGGGGAGCCGCCGCCCCGAAGTGTCTTCGGAATGAACCTACGCCCCGCAGCATCGATCGTCACGGCGGTATTCATGAATGGCATCGCGGATGGTAAAATCGCAATTCACAGCCCATTGCGCCATCAGTCGCGATGCCAGACCGCTCAAGGCTGCATCACGGGGTTCGAATCCCGTAGGGAGCGCCATAAAGTGCGATCATGGAATCGAAGCTTGCCCGAGACGCCAGACAGGCGCTGATCGCGGCCACTCAGCGGCTCACACCCGAGGAGCGGCTGCAGGCCTTTCTCCGGCATTGCCGGCTGATGATGAGCCTGTATCAGGCCGGAGGACGGAGTCGTTCCGACGCAGGGCAGCTGAGACCGTGAGGACCAAGGGCCCCGGCGAATCGGCCCTGTTATTGCTCGATGCCGTCTCGGTCTTGCGTGAGCAAGGCGTTACATACGCCGTGATCGGCGCCATGGCGGCTTCCGTTCACGGGGTCGTGCGCGCGAGCATGGACGCGGACGCCATACTTTCCCTGCCGCTCTCCGCGCTGCCGGGCCTCGAACGCACATTCCAATCAGCCGGCTTTCAAACGGAACTCCGGCGCGGCGACATCGACGATCCAATCAGCTCCTTGTTGGCGGTGAGCGATCAGTTTGGAAACCGCGTCGACCTGCTCGTCGGCCTGCGCGGTCTCGAAGAGACTGCCTTCAGGCGGTCGATCAATGTCGCGTTCGAGGGCGAGACGTTGCGGGTGATCGGGCGCGAGGACTTCATCGCGATGAAGGTCTTCGCCGGAGGACCGCAGGATGTCGCGGACGCAGCAAATGTCCTGGAGGCTGCCGCCGGCACTCTCGACCTGGAGCTCCTGCGTCGGCTCGCAGAGCGTTATGGACGCGACACGGCCGACTCACTGCGGGCGCTGCTCGCAAAGAGGCGCCATTCCTGACGAGGCGGCAGCCAACCCGAACCATTGGTTTCGACGTCCCTCCGACGGTGATGGGGTGAGCTTGCCGGCCTCCCGGACGAGACCATCCCGCTTCTGACTCGAGGCTTTCCCTGACGACGCATGCTCCTGGAACACATTCACTACTTCGCCGGCATCGTGTTCATCGCGGTCGCGGCGCTGCTGCCGATCATCGATCCGTTCGCCGGGGCTCCGATCTACCTCGCCATGACTTCGGGACTCACGCAGGAGGAGCGGGCACGCACCGCGAAGCTGGTCGCGCTCAACAGCTTCGTGCTGCTGGTCGCATCCATTCTGATCGGCGCCTATGTTCTTGATTTCTTCGGAGTCTCCATTCCGGCCGTGCAGGTTGCGGGAGGCATCGTGGTATGCGCGCTCGCCTGGTCGCTGCTCAACGGCCCGATCGCGCCGCCCGTGCCCGCAGCGCAGGCACCGACCCCCGACAGCCTCAAGCAACGCGCCTTTTATCCGCTCACGATGCCGCTGACCGTGGGCCCCGGCTCGATATCGGTCGCCATCACGCTCGGCGCCAACCCGCCGCGGGATCTGAGGGAGCTTCTGACCACCACCGTCGCGCACGTGGTCGGCGTGCTGATCACCACTCTGGCGATCTACCTCTGCTATCGGTACGCGGACCGGCTCGTACGGCGGCTCGGAACGACGGGAACCGACATCCTGATCCGCCTGACCGCCTTCATCCTCCTGGCCATCGGCACCCAGATCATCTGGAACGGAGCGCACGCGATGCTCCAGGGCGTGCTCCATCCGAGCGCCGGCGCCCGCTGAGCCTGACGGCGCCCGCCGCCGCGGTCGGCGGAGTCTGCTCAGAG
Organism: Steroidobacteraceae bacterium; assembly: GCA_035545455.1. Taxonomy (GTDB): domain Bacteria; phylum Pseudomonadota; class Gammaproteobacteria; order Steroidobacterales; family Steroidobacteraceae; genus 13-2-20CM-66-19. The sequence continues at coordinate 2,732 of DASZYK010000022.1, read as the reverse complement.
AAGCAGCTCCGCCGCGGCCTTCTCGGCCATCATGATGGTGGGGGCGTTGGTGTTGCCGCCGATGAGCTTCGGCATCGCCGAGGCATCGATGACGCGCAGCCCCTCGGCGCCCCGCACCCGCAGGCTCCCATCGAGCACCGAGCCGGCATCGGTTCCCATCCGGCAGGTGCCGCAGGGATGATAGATGGTCTCCGCCTTGCGCCTGACCACGGCCTCGAGCTCGCCGCGCCCGGTGATCCCCTCTCCCGGGAAGATCTCGGCGCCGCGGAACGGCGCGAAGGGCGCCGCGCGGATGATCTCACGCGACAACCGCACTCCCTCGAGCAGCGGCGTGAGATCGCCCGCATCGCTCAGATAGCCGGCATGGATGCACGGCGGATCCTCGGGCCGGCTCGACTGCAGAGTGATGGCCCCGCGGCTGTGCGGCCGCAACACGCACGCATGCACGGTGAATCCATGCCCCGGCAAGCGATTGCGACCGTGATCGTCGAGCTGCGCCGGCACGAAATGCAGCTGCAGATCGGGCCGCTGATCGGGAGCGATGGCGCTGCGCACGAAAGCCCCGGCTTCCGCGATGTTGCTGACGCCGGGCCCGGAATGCGTGAGAAAGTAGCGCAACGCGACTCCCACCTCCTGCATCCGGGTGAAGTCGTACGTGATCGGCCGCGTGCAGCGACTCAACGTGCAGAAGTCGAGATGGTCCTGCAGGTTGCGCCCCACCTCGGGGTTGTCGATCACGACCGGCACGCCGGCCTGGCGCAGATGGTCGGCGGGCCCGATACCCGAAAGAAGCAGCAGATGCGGCGAGCCGATGGCGCCGGCCGCGAGCAGCACTTCACGCTCGGCGAGGACGCGCTCGAGCCTGCCGAGCCGCCGGAACTCCACTCCCACGGCGCGCGTGCCCTCGAACAGAATGCGCGTGGCGAGACAGTGCGTGCGGATCGCGAGGTTGGCTCTGCGCCGCGCGGGCGCGAGATAAGCGACGGCCGCGCTGCATCGGCGTCCCCGCCGCTGCGTGACCTGGTAGAACCCGATGCCTTCCTGCTGGCTGCCGTTGAAGTCGGAATTTCGGGGGAGCCCGCATGCCGCCCCCGCCTCCACGAACACCGCGCTCAAGGGATTGCGGAACCGCAAATCCTCCACGGCCAAGGGACCGCCGACGCCATGGTAGGCGTCCGCTCCTCGCGCCTGATCCTCCGCTTTGCGGAAGTACGGCAGCACACGCGAATAGCTCCACTCCTGGCCCGCGAGCATCGCCCACTCATCGTAGTCGCCCGGATGGCCGCGCGTGTAACACATGGCATTGATCGAGCTGCTGCCGCCGAGGACCCTGCCTCGCGGCCAGTAGAGCCGGCGATCCAGCAGCTGCGGCTCGGGCTCCGTGTGGAAGCGCCAGTCGATTCGCGGATCATCGACGAGCTGCGCGAGTCCCGCCGGCATGTGAATCCACGGACTCGCATCGGCGCCGCCCGCCTCGAGCAGCAGCACGCGCAGATCGCTGCGCTCGGACAGCCGGCCCGCGAGCGCGCAGCCCGCGGAGCCGGCGCCCACGATCACGTAGTCGAAGCCCTTGCCGCTCATCGGAGTGAGCTCCCGCCGGCTTGCGGCGCTTCCGAGGGAACCGTGCCGCCCGCCAGCAGCAGCTCCATCAACCGCGTCTCGCGGCGCTCGATCGTCGCAAGCAGCCGCTCGGGCGTGGTGAGCCCGCGGAACGCGGCGAATCCGCGCTCGAGAAAGTCCTGCAGCACGTCGAGGCCCGCAAGATGAGCCGGCCCGTGCGCCGCGCGCAGCGCCATGCCGATGAGCGGCGTCCTGACGGCGCGCGCCAGTGCCCTGCCGATCTCGACGACCAGCCGGATCTGCAACCGGCGGTCGTCCTCCCGTCCGACCGCCCGGTATGTCACGGCATACGTCTCCGCCGTGAGCGGACCGGACGGGAGCCGGCCGGCCATCTCCAGATCGAGCTCCGCGCTCAGGACTTCCAGCTCGATCGCCATGGAGAGCACCTCCAGCATCCGCGGAGGCAGCGCGTGCTTGAGCAACCGCGCCGCACGCGTCACGTCCTGATCACGGCGGGTGAATTCCTGGGGACCGTAGACATCGCTCAGGAAAAAGCTCACGGCCTCGCCGGTGGACTCTTCCCGCCGCAGGTCCGTGTAGGTCTGCGCCAGACGGGCGGCCTGCCAGGCCCGCAGCTCCCGCAGCCGGCCGGCGAGCGCCGCCGCCCGCTCGGCGAGCCCGTTCTTGCGCCCGAGCAGCCGATCCAGCTTCTCGCCGACGGCGCGGCTCATCCTGTCTCCAGCCTGCAGGCCGCGGAGCTGACTGCGGGGAGCAGCAGCTCCGAGACGACCCGATCGAGGACCTGCGGCGAGCGCAGCAGCGTCAGGTGGCCGAGGCCGCGCAGCTCGTGCGCGCGCGCTCCCTCGAGACGGGAGCTGATCGCCGGCAGAATCAGGTTGTCTTCGAGACTGTAGAGGGTCGTCACGGGAACCGCCCAATGGCCTTCCTGGGAGGCATTGAGATCATCGAGCCAGCGCGATCCCGGGCACATCTGCAGTGCGCTCGGCCAGCGGAACAGACACGCCACGGTGGTTCCATGATGCGGGGCGCCGATGGTGATGATCCGGCCGATGAGACCCGGGCGCGCCCGGCGCAGCGCCGCCCTCGCCACGAGCCCACCCATGCTGTGAGCGACGATGGCGGCCGGCTCGTCTTCGACCAGGGATTCCAAC
>DASZYK010000021.1:0-2524 GCA_035545455.1 Steroidobacteraceae bacterium | reverse complement strand
CCGATCTCTACGCACTGGCGCCACTTTTCATGGTCCTCGCGCGGCGCGGAGGCTTCGCGGCCGCGTTCGCCCTGGGTGCGGCTCTTCTCGGCGCCGCGCTCATGATCTCGCGGCTCGACATCAATTTCCTGCAGACGCCGGTCTTCGTGCTGTCGACGACATTCTTCGGACACTTCGCCGAGTTCTTCGCCGGGGTCTATCTGGCGCTCCACGTCACGCGCCTCGAGAAGGCGGGCCCGCTTGCGGCAGCCGGAAAATGGCGCACGCTCACGGGCTTCGCGGGGGTCTCGGCCCTCACGCTCGCGATGCTCATCGTCTACCGGCGGCCGCCGCTCGCTTACGCGGCGATCGTTCTCATCAACAACTTCCTCATGCCGGCGCCCATCGCGCTGCTTTACTGCGGCCTCATTCGCGAGGACACGCCACTCTCGCGGGCGCTGTCGGGGAATCTGTCCGGCCTCCTCGGCAGAAGCTCGTACTCCTTTTATCTGTTGCACATGCTCGTCATCGACTACCTGAGCCTGCCGCTGCTCGCCGCCGCGCCCCGCTACCGGGCCGCCGTGGTGCTCATCACACTGCTCGCGACGTGGGCGCTCGCGATTGCGCTCTTCACCTGGTACGAGGAGCCGGTGAATCTCGCGCTCCGCGGCAGGCTCAGGTCGAAGCGGACGCCCGTGGAGATTGCGCCGGCTTCCGGCGCAAGAGCCGTTACGAGGGGCCCGTGACCTGCGAGGATATCGCCACCGATCCCTTCCGGGAGCGGCCCGGCCGGCTGCTGCGGATTCATCGTCAGGTCCTCGGCGGTGGGTTCGAGTTCATCACCGAGAGCCCGGAGCTGATGCGGCTCGTGCGCTGGGCCTATGACGGCCTGCCCCGGCATCGCCTGTCGCCTTCCCCGGCGCGCATGGTGGTCCGCCTGACGCTCGGCGGCCGGACGGAAGCCGGGCGCGCAGCGCGAAGCGTCGCGGCGCGACCGGGGCGCGATGAGCCCGATCCATTCGCGATGCTTTCCGGCCCGACGCTGCTCTGCAGCGCGGGAGCGCGCTCGAGCCTCGCGGTCGTATCCGCCGAGCAGCGCGCGGCGCTCGTCGTCGTCGCGCGGGAGTTGCTCCGGTTTCCCTATCACGTGCGGTACGAGCTCATCGAGCTGGCGGTCTTCACGCTCGCCGCGCGAGTGCAGGGCTTGATGCCGCTGCACGCCGCCTCCGTCGGCCGCGCAGGCCGGGGACTTCTCCTCATCGGCGACAGCGGCGCCGGCAAGTCCACCGCGGTGCTGCATTGCGCGCTCCAGGGTCTCGAGGTCGTGTCGGAGGACAGCCTGTTCGTCGCCCCGGAATCTCTGCTCGCGACCGGTGTGGCCAACTTCCTGCACACCCGGCGCGAATCGCTGCGCTTTCTTTCGGCCGCGGATGCCGGCTTCATTCGCCGCGCGCCGACGATCAGGCGCCGCAGCGGCGTACGCAAGCTCGAGGTCGATTTGCGTCACAGGCGGTTTCATCTCGCGCCGCGGCCGCTCGCGCTCGCTGCCCTGGTGGCGCTATCCCCCTGCAGCGCCGGCAGGGAGCCCGTGCTGGTGCCGATCGCGAGCAGGGAAGCCCTGGCCCGGCTGCGGGCGAGTCAGCCCTACGCCGCGAGTCAGCCGGGCTGGCGCCGCTTCGCGCAGCGGATGCGCACGGTGCCGGCGTTCGAGCTGCGCCGCGGGCGGCATCCGCGGGACTCCGTGGCCGCGCTCGAGGAGCTGTTGCGCCGATGCCGCGGATCGGCGCCGGGAAACGAGCGTCTCGCATGAAGCTCGCGCTGGTGGTGCCCGGAGGTGTCGATCCCGGCGGCGAGCGCCGGGTCATCCCGGCATTGCTCGCGCTCATCGAGCGGCTCGCGCAGCAGCACGACGTGCATGTGTTTGCGCTGCGCCAGGAGAAGTGGTCCGCCACCTGGAAGCTTCGTGGAGCGCGTGTATACAACATCGGTGATGGCTGGACCCGCATGCGTGCCGTGCGGGCGATCCTCGCGGAGCACCGCGCGTCCCGTTTCGACATCGTGCAGTCGGTCTTCTCCGGCGCCTGCGGGCTCGTGGCCGTGTCGGCGGCGCGTCTGCTCCGAATCCCCAGTGTCGTGCACGTGGCCGGAGGCGAGCCGGTCCGCATGCCCGAGATCCGCTTCGGCGGCCGTCTCACGTGGCGGGGCCGATGCCAGGAGGCCGTGGTGATGGCGGGCGCGACCGCCGTCACCGCCGCGAGCGATCCCGAGCTCGAGCTTCTCTCGATCCTCGGCGTCGCCGCACGGCGGGTGCCGCTCGGTGTCGATCACATCCGTGACTGGCCGGCCCGCGAGCCTGTAGCCCGCAGGTGGGGCGAGCCCGCACGGCTCATCCACGTGGGCACTCTCAACCGGGTGAAGGATCAGCCCACGCTGCTGCGCGCATGGGCGCGGCTCGCTGCGGATCATCCGCAGGCTCGGCTCGACATCGTCGGTGAGGACACGCTGGGCGGGGAGATGCAGCGGCTCGCGCTCGCGCTCGGTGTCG
>DASZYK010000020.1:0-6970 GCA_035545455.1 Steroidobacteraceae bacterium | reverse complement strand
TCCATGGCCGAGCGCGAATTGACACCCGCGGACTGGCGGGGCTACTCCCAGGCACAGTTTCCGGAGGGAAGCTGGACCTTGGACGATCACGTGCTGCGCGCCCTGGCGACGGGTCCGGCCGTCGACCTGATCACGCGCGAGCGCTTCCGCGACTTCACGCTCCATTTCGAGTGGCGGCTGCCGCGGGGAGGTAATTCCGGCGTGCTCTATCGCGTCGGCGAGCAGCTCGACTCCTCGTGGCAGTCCGGACCCGAGATGCAGCTTCTGGACGACGAGCACACCCAAGACGGCGCCAACGCCCTCACTTCCTGCGGCGCCCTCTACGGTCTCATCGCGCCGTGGCGCGATCAGCGCAATATCGCCAACGCCTATCACAGCGCGCGGCTCGTCGTGCGGGGCAGCCGGGTCGAGCACTGGATCGACGACACGCAGGTGCTCGGCTACGACCTCGAAAGCGAGGAGGTGAGGGCGCGGATCGCGCGCAGCAAGTTCCGCGAGTGGCCCGAGTTCGCGCGGCTGCAGGAGGGGCACATCGCCCTGCAGCACCACGGGACCGAGGCGTGGTTTCGGCGGCTGCGCATCGAGGCCTGGGAGGCAGACCCGGGCTCCCGGTGAGCCTCGGTACCGGCGCAGGGGCCGCCTCAGGACTCTTCCATCTCTGACAGAAGCTGCGCCTGGTGCTCCTGCTGCAGCGCATCGAGCAGCTCGTCGAGATCGCCGTTCATGATCTGCGGCAGCCTGTAGAGCGTGAGGTTGATGCGGTGATCCGTGACCCGTCCCTGCGGAAAGTTGTAGGTGCGGATCCGCTCCGAGCGGTCGCCGCTGCCTACCTGCAGACGGCGCGATTGCGCCTGCGCGCTCTGCCGTTTCTCCTCCTCCGCCGCCAGCAGGCGCGCCTTGAGCAGCTGCATGGCCCGGGAGCGATTCTTGTGCTGTGAGCGCTCGTCCTGACACTCGACCACGAGGCCGGTCGGCAGGTGGGTGATGCGGACGGCGGAGTCGGTCTTGTTGACGTGCTGCCCGCCGGCGCCCGAGGAGCGGTAGGTGTCGATGCGCAGGTCCGCGGGGTTGATCGCCACGTCCTCGACTTCGTCGAGCTCCGGCAGAATGGCCACGGTGCAGGCCGAGGTGTGGATACGCCCTTGCGCCTCCGTTTGCGGGACCCGCTGCACGCGATGGGTGCCGGACTCGAACTTGAGGCGCGAGAAAGCCCCGCGCCCGGCGATGCGGCTGATGATCTCCTTGTAGCCCCCGTGCTCCCCCGGGCTCTCGCTCAGCACCTCGACGGAAAAGCCCCTGGTCTCGGCGTAGCGCGCGTACATGCGAAAGAGGTCACCGGCGAACAGGGCCGCCTCGTCGCCGCCCGTTCCCGCGCGCACCTCGAGAAAGAGGCTCTTGTCGTCCCGCGGATCCTTTGGAATGAGAAGCGCGCGGAGCTCCGCCTCGGCGCCCGTGAGCGCCGACCGCAGACGCTCGACCTCTTCGGCGCCGAGCGAGCGCATGGCGGCATCCGGGTCGGCGAGCATCTCGCGCGCGGCGGCGAGGTCCCGCTCGAGCTCGCGGTAGTGCCGCAGCCGCTCGGCGAGCGGCTCGAGACGCGCATACTCTACGGAGAGGTCCCGGAATTGCGGGGAGCCTCCGGCGACATCGGCGGTCGCGAGCAGCCGGCCGACCTCCTCGAACCGGTCGGAGAGCTTCTCGAGCCGCTGGCGGATGGATTCCTTCATGATATGGGTGCCGTTTCCCGAGGTACCGGCACTCGCGCGAGCGGGTCTCAGGGCCTCTCTTTGCCGCGGCATTCTGCGGATTGCGGCCCGGCGTGACAAGGAGCGGTGCCGGCCCGGACGCTTCGGCCGCAGGGCCATGCGCGCCGTGCGGGGAGGCTCTATAGTGACGAGTGTGCGTCCCGTGAATCGCCGCCTCCGCACCTTTCTACTCGTCCTCGGCGCCTCGCTGGCGGCGGGGTGCGCCAGCGTGCCCGAGAAGCCGGCGCCCGCCGCGCCGGATGCCGCGGCGCTGACCATCGTGGCGGAGATCGCGCTGCAGCGGGGCGACTGCAGGACCGCCGCGGAGACCTACGCGAAGGCGGCGCCGCTGGCTTCCGCGCCGGTCGCCCAGCGGGCGAGCGAAGTCGGGCTTGCCTGCGAGGACCTGCCGGCGGCCTGGATCTCCGTGCGGCGGTGGCGGGACCTTGCGCCGCAGAGCCGGGAAGCCGAGGCGATGTACGCCGCCGTGGCGCTCAAGCTATACCGCATCGCAGATGCGCGGGCGGCGGTGAAGGTCTTCCTGAGCGCGCCGCCTTCTCCTGCGCGGACTCGCGTCCGCCCTGGAGCCGCCGCGCCCGGCGGCGCGAAACCCGACTCCGCGGACAGCGCTCTTGCCGACCTGACCACTCTTCTGCTCGCGGAGTCGGACCCGCCGGAGGTGTTTGCGGCCCTGAACGGCGTGATCGATACCGGCGATGCGTCGCCCGCGAGGCTGACACTGCTCGGTGAGCTGGCACTCGAGGCCTATGACGCGCGCACCGCCGAGCGCTACGCGCTGCGCGCGATCCGCAAGAGCCCGAAGGATGCCCAGGCGAGCCACCTGCTCGCGCGGGCCTACGTGGTGTTGGGGCAGCCGGCGAAGGCCATTGCGACTGCGCAGGACTTCATCCGCGAGGAGCCGCGGCGCGGCATGTTCGAGCTGGCGGACGTCTACCAGGAGCTCGGCCGCGTGGAGGACGCGCATCAGGAGCTCGAGCGGCTGCGTGCCTCCGACGCGCCCCGAGCCGAGGTCGACCGGCGCCTCGCGCAGCTGGCGTACGATGCCGGCGACCTGCGGGAGGCGCAGCAGCGGTTCGCCGCTCTCGCCGAGGGCGGCGAGGCGGACGAGAGCACGCTGATGTATCTGTCGGATATCGCCGCGCGGGAGGGCGATGTCGCCGCGGCGCTGGCGGGCTACGCCAAGCTGGCGGATTCATCGCTCGCATTGCAGGCGCGGGAAAAGGCGGCGGCGCTGCTCCTGTCATCGCACCGCACCGGCGCGGCGCTCGCCTTGCTGAAGGACTACGCGCGCCAGCATCCCGAGGATGCAGTCGATCTGACGGTCGCGGAGGCGCAGCTCCTCGGTGAGCACGGCGGCACGGACGAGGCGCTGCGGCTGCTCGATGCCGGACTCGAGGCTCATCCGCAGCATCCGGCGCTCGAATACGAGCGCGCCATCATCCTCGAGCAGGCGGGGCGGGTGAGCGAGTCGGTGCGGCAGCTGCAGAGACTGCTCGCGCGGCGGCCGGACGACCCCACGTTGTTGAATGCCCTCGGCTACACGCTGGCGGATCACGATCTCGAGCTGGCGCGCGCCGAATCGCTGATTCTCCAGGCCCTGCGGCAGATGCCGGATAATCCCGCCGTGCTCGACAGCCTGGGCTGGGTGCGCTTGCGCCGGGGCGATGCTGCAGGCGCCCTGCCATCGCTCGCGCGGGCGTACGACATCAGCCACGATGCGCAGATCGCGGCCCACTGGGGCCAGGCGCTGTGGGCGGCCGGGCGGCGCGAGGCCGCGCGCAGGGTGTGGGCCGAGGCGCTGGCGCGCAGTCCCGATTCCAGGTCGCTGCGGGCGGTGGTCGCCCGCTTCATCCCGAATGCGAAGTAACACCAGACTCCCTGCTGCCCTGATGGTGTGGACCGGCGCGGCGCTGGCATTGACGCTCGCCGGCTGTCAGACGGTGCCCGTCGCTCCGGCGCCCGCGGTGGCGTGGAGCGTGCGGCGCCCGGCGCTGCAGACTCTCGAGCGGTTCGGCTTCAACGGACGTGTCGCGGTCGCGGTCGCCAACCAGGGCTTCAATGCGGGACTTCGCTGGGGACAGGCCGGCGCCGTGACCCGCCTGACCCTCACCGGGCCGCTGGGCGCAGGCGGGGTGCGTGTGACCGCGAATGGCGAAGATCTCGACGTCGTCACGTCGAACGGCAAGCGCCTGGGCAATGCCGCGGCCCGCGCGGAGCTCGAGGACAGGCTCGGCTTCGAGCCCCCCATCGAGAGCCTGAGGTACTGGGTGCTGGGCGTGCCGGATCCCGGCGCGCCCGCCGCCGTGAATCTCGATTCCCGACAGCGGCTCACCCGTCTCACCCAGGACGGCTGGCGGATCGACTACGGCGCCTACATGCCGGTGGGTGCGGAGTGGCTCCCCCGGCTGATGACGCTGCGCCGCGGCGAAGTGCGGGTGCGGATGGTAGTCGACGAATGGCAGCTTTGAGCGGCGGCGAAAGCTCCGCGGGCCGGGAGACTTTCTGGCCGGCGCCGGCCAAGCTGAATCTCTTTCTGCACGTCACCGGCCGGCGCGCGGACGGGTATCACGAGCTGCAGACGGTCTTTCAGCTCATCGACCTTTGCGACACCCTGGCCATAACGGTCCGTAGCGATGGCCTGATCGAGCGTCCCGAGGGCCCCGCGGAGGTGCCAGCGGAGTCGGACCTGGTGGTCCGGGCTGCGCGCGCCCTGCAGGCGGCGTCGGGCACGCGCCTGGGCGCAACGCTGCGGGTGCGCAAGCGCATCCCGATGGGCGGCGGCCTGGGCGGGGGCAGCTCCGATGCCGCTACCGCGCTGCTCGCCCTCAACCGGCTCTGGGACTGCGGGCTCGGCATCGAGGAGCTGGCGCGCCTCGGACTGCCCCTCGGGGCGGATGTGCCTGTATTCGTTAGAGGTTTTTCCGCCTGGGCGGAAGGCGTCGGCGAGCGGCTGACGCCGATCGAGCTCCCGGCGCGCTGGTACGTGGTCATTCATCCGGGGGTGGGGGTGAGCACCCGCGACGTATTCCAGAGCGCTGAATTGACACGAAATTCCCCCCTCATCACAATACGCGCCTTTTTCGAGGCCGGCGGCCGCAACGACTGCGAGCCGGTGGTCCGGGCGCTGTGCCCCGAGGTGGCGGCGGCGCTCGATTGGCTGTCGCGACATGCGCCGGCACGGCTGACGGGAACCGGCTCCTGTATCTTCGCGTCGTGCGCGACCGCCATCGAGGCGGAGCGCATCGCGGCGCGCGTACCGGACGAGTGGACGAGCTTCGTGGCGCGGGGACTCGATATCTCACCGGCTCACCGTTCCCTGTGAGCCAAGCTGTTGGCAAGTGCTGGGGTGTCGCCAAGTGGTAAGGCAGCGGGTTTTGATCCCGCCATTCGGAGGTTCGAATCCTTCCACCCCAGCCATCCATTTTGAGGCGATTGGCCCGACGACCCTATGACCACGAGCGACGCGCTGGCGCTATTTGCCGGCAATGCCAATCCGACGCTGGCAACAGACATCGCGCGGCATCTGCAGACACCGCTCGGGCGGGCGTATGTCGGCCGCTTCAGCGACGGCGAGGTGAACATCGAGCTGATGGAGAACGTGCGCGGCCGCGACGTCTTCATCGTGCAGCCGACGTGTCCGCCGGCCAACGACACGCTGATGGAGCTGCTCGTGATGGTGGACGCGTGCCGCCGCGCTTCGGCCGCGCGCATCACGGCGGTCATGCCGTACTTCGGCTACTCCCGGCAGGACCGCCGGCCCCGGGCCACGCGCTCGGCGATCACGGCCAAGCTCGTGGCGAACATGATCTCGAGCGCGGGAGTCACCCGGCTGCTCACGATCGACCTGCATGCGGATCAGGTGCAGGGATTCTTCGACATTCCGGTCGACAACGTGTACGCGTCGCCGGTGCTGCTCGGGGACGCGTGGAAGCAGGCATACCGGAACGTCGTGATCGTCTCGCCGGATGTCGGCGGCGTGGTGCGGGCGCGGGCCTTCGCCAAGCGGCTCGATGACGCCGATCTCGCCATCATCGACAAGCGGCGGCCGCGGCCGAACGAGTCGAAGGTGATGAACATCATCGGCGACATCAAGGGCAAGACCTGCGTGCTGGTCGACGACATGGTCGACACGGCGGGCACGCTCTGCCAGGCCGCGCAGGCGCTGAAGGACGAGGGCGCCGCGAAGGTGGTCGCGTACATCACGCATCCGGTGCTCTCGGGCGAGGCGGTGGAGCGGATCTCGCGCTCGGCGCTCGATGAGCTGGTCGTGACCGACACCATACCGCTGTCGGCCGCGGCGCGCGGCTGCAGCCGGATCCGCCAGCTCTCGGTGGCGGCGCTGCTGGCGGAGACGATCCGCCGCATCCGCGACGAGGAATCGGTCAGCTCGCTGTATGTAGATTGAGTTTCCGGTGTGCCGCGCTTGGTCGCGAGCGTCGGCACGTGTTTCGTCAACGTTGGAGATCATCATGCGTATTTCATTCAGCTTCGGCGCGGACCCGCGCGGGGCGCAAGGCAAAGGTGCGAGCCGCCGCCTGCGTCGCTCCGGCAAGGTTCCGGCCATTCTCTACGGCGGCCACAAGGAGGCGCAGCCGCTCGTGCTGGATCAGCAGAACCTGCTCACCATGATCGGTGATGAGCGGTTCTACTCCTCGATCGTGCAGATCAAGATCGACGGCACGGCGCAGGAAGCGATCGTCAAGGACGTGCAGATGCACCCGGCGAAGAACGTGGTCGTGCACGTCGATCTGCAGCGCGTCACCGAGAGCGAGGCGATCCGCCTCAGCCTGCCCATCCACTTCAAGGGCGAGAGCATCAGCCCCGGTGTGAAGACCCAGGGCGGCATCGTGTCGCACATGCGCACCGAGATCGAGGTGAGCTGTCTGCCGAAGGACCTGCCGGAATTTCTCGAGCTCGATCTCTCCGGGATGAGCCTGAACGAGACCAAGTTCCTCGCCGACATCCCGCTGCCCGCCGGGGTCACGATCCCGGAGCTCGCGCACCGCAATGCGCCGGTCGTCTCCATCCACAGCCCGCGTGCCGCGGAGCCGGAGCCGGTGGCTGCCGAGGCCGCTGCCGCCGCGGCGCCTGCCGAAGGGGCGGCAGCCGGCGCAGCCGGTGCCGGTGCGGCGCCTGCCGGGGCCGCCGCGGGAGCGGGAGCCGAGGCCAAGAAGGGAGAGGAGAAGAAGGAGGCGGCTCCCGCC
>DASZYK010000019.1:0-2729 GCA_035545455.1 Steroidobacteraceae bacterium | reverse complement strand
CCCCGCGGCGTCGTGGCCGCCAGCCGGTCGAGAAAGCGCCTGACCGTGGGATCGAGCGGCACGTGGCGGCGGCGCTGCTGAGACCGTGGCCTCAGAGGCCGAGAGCGCGTCGGGCGGAGGCCGGCCAGCGCGTGAGCTCGAGCCCGTGCACGCAGAAAAGCGCCACTGCCAGACGGTCCATGCCGAAGGCGACACAGCTCGTGTGGGCCACCGTCCCGTCCTCGTCCTGAATGCCCCAGGTCACCCCGAAGTGATCGCGGTGGTAGTTGAAGCTCATGCAGGCGGTCGGCTTCGCGCCTTCGTGATAGGGAATCAACAGCTCGAATTTGAGCGACTGCTGGCGCTGGCTCACCGCCATCATCTGCCCGACGCGCCCGAAGAAGGGGTCGTTGGCGACATCGAGCTGACAGGGCAGCGCCAGCTCGCCCGCGAGCTGCTGCGCGCGGCTCATCCACTCCTCGCGAAAGGCCTGGATGGCCTCCGGCGAGCCGATGCGCACGAACTCGCGCATCCTGAAGGACTGCAGGCGATCGAGCGCGCGCGAGGGCTCGCGGCGGAAGCAGTCCGCGGCCACATCGAAGATCAGGCCCTCCCGCGGCAGCAGGCCGCGCTCGGCGGCGAGCGGATACACCGGATAACAGGCGGCCGGTGACAACACGAGGTCCGAGGGCGCGAGCGAGCGTGTCCAGTCGCCGCCCGACTCGTGACTGTCCGCGGCGGCGCGGATCTCGGCCTCGGTGCCGTGCAGCGCGCAGACGCAGCCGAGGAGGTTGGGAAAGCTCTTGAGGTAGCCCGATTTCTCGAGCTGGGAGCGGCTCATCACCGGCGGGAAGCGCAGCACCTCCGCGCGGGCATCGCGCTGGCGGGTGACGAACGCCGTCAACCGCTGCAGCACGTCCTCGTAGAGGCCGGTGCGTGCATACACGCCGTCGGCTCCGATCCGATGAAAGAGGGCCGCGCCGATGGACTGCAACGGGTCCGGGCTCATGCTTCGTCCTCGGCTCAATCGCTCAGCGAGACCGGCACGGGCGCCATCAGCGAGGTGCCCGCGAGGCTCGAGAGAATGCGGTCGTTGTTGATCATGAGCGGCGATGAGAGCACGTCGCGCAACTGACGCTCGACGCTGAACTCGCTGTCGCAGCGATAGCCCGAGAGCCCGCAGACGCGCAGCGCGGTGAGCACGGTCGCCACCGCGAGCTCCGAGACCTCCACCTTGGTCAGGGTGATCTGCGACTGGAAGTCGAGCGCGCCGAGCGCCTTGGGGTCGTCCATCTTGCTCTCGTACGTGCGCAGCGAGTTGGCGAGGACGCCCCGCAGCGTGCGCAGTTGCGAGAGGACCTGGGTGAGCTGCGGCGCGCCCGGAGGCGCCTGGCCGCCCGCGTGTCGCGCGGCGTGGCGCACGAAAGCCTGCGCCCGCGCGGCGGCGCCCGCCGCGATCCCCGCCCAGACCGAGCCCCAGAGCAGATGCGCGAAGGGCACCATGGTGCGCGCGTGAATGCCCTCGTAAGGCTCCGGCAGGATCTGGCCCGGCGATCCCGTCGCCTTCAGCGTGTAGCCCTCGCTGCAGGTGCCGCGCATGCCGAGGGTGTTCCAGCCCTGAAGCCGCGTGAGGGTGTAATCCTCCTTGAGGAAGGCGATCAACACCTGGTCGGAGGAGTCGGCGTCGGCGGCCCGGCGCGCCGTCGTCACGATGCCGTCGGCCTGCGAGCCGTAGGAGATGACGGTCGCCTGTCTCTCGAGGTGGATGCGCCCGTCGCGATGCTCGACCGCCGCCTCGCTGGAGCGCACGTTGCCTCCGCCCCGGCCCTCCGTGGTGGACGAAGCCAACAGCAGCTGCTCGGCGCAGAGGCGGCGCAGCAGGCCCTCGATCGCCTCGCTCCCGCGCCCGTGGCGCACGAGGCAGCCGACCTTCACCTGATGCATCGCGTAGATCATCGCCGTCGAGGAGCAGGCCTGACCGAGCCTGTAACAGACATCGGCGACCTCCCGCACGGAGGCGCCCTCGCCGCCGAGCCTGGCGGGCACGAAGATCCCGAGAAGCCGCTGCGCCTTGGCGGCGGCGAAGGATTCCGCCGGGAAACGCGGGGCCGAGTCGACCTCGGCGGCGTGGCGGGCGGCGACGGCGGCAACGGCCGCGGAGCGATCACCGAGACTCGCCCCGGCGATGGCCGGAGCCGCTGCGGAAACTGCGACGGATGAATCGTTCACAAAGCGATCCCCGCTGGGTTCTAATTCTTTCCTGACACTGGTATAGATAGCGTCCCCGGCTCGGCAATTATTAACGCATAAAAGCCCCGCCGGCCGCCAGTACCGGATCACATAACGCACGGTGGAGAGATAGAGAGACATGCCGCTGGAAGTCGAGCAACGCGGCCCGCGCCACCGCTCTTCCGCCCCGCGGGAGAGCGTCGTGATCGCGCTATTGAACAATATGCCCGATGCCGCGCTCGAGGCCACGGAGCTGCAGTTCGGCGCGCTGCTCACCGCGGCCGCGGACTCGCTGAGGGTGCAGCTGCGCTTCTCGAGCCTGCCGGAGCTCACGCGCGGACCCGCGGCGCGGGAGCGGATCGAGGCGGGCTATTGGCCGCTGGAGGAATTGCTGTCGGAAGGGCCCGATGCGCTCATCGTCACCGGCACGGAGCCGCGCGCGGCGGCGCTGGAGGAAGAGCCCTACTGGGAGCGCCTGGCGGGCCTCATCGAATGGGCCGAGACCCACACGGCATCCAGCA
>DASZYK010000018.1:0-2814 GCA_035545455.1 Steroidobacteraceae bacterium | reverse complement strand
AGCGTGGGATCCGCGCCGGTGACTCACACGGTGATGTCGTCTTCTGGCCTCTGGTGGCGCTCGGCCAGTATCTCCTCGCCTCGGGCGATGCCGACATCCTGCAAGCGCCAGTGCCGTTCTTCGCTCCCAAGGGTCCGGATGCGGGAGAGCGGGCGACGGTGTGGCAGCACGTCGAGCGCGCCTTCACCGTCATCCACCGGCGGCGCATTGCCGGTACGACACTCGCCGCCTATGGCCATGGTGATTGGAACGACTCGCTGCAGCCGGCCGATCCCGCGCTGCGCGAGCACATGTGCAGCGCCTGGACGGTCACCCTGCACTTGCAGGCCCTGAGGACGCTGGCGCGCGCATTGCGGTCCATCGGGCGCGCTGCCCAGGCGGAGCCGCTCGAGCGCCAGGGCGAGGCCGTTCGCGGCGATTTTCAGCGCCTGCTGCTTCCCGATGGTGTGCTCACCGGCTACGCCATCTTCGACGGCGCGGACATCCGCTATCTGCTGCATCCCCGGGATGCGACGACCGGCGTCCGCTACAGCTCCCTCGCGATGATCCACGCGATCCTGGAGGACATGCTGACGCCGGAGCAGACGCGCGCGCACCTCGAGCTCATCGCGCGCGAGCTGGCCGCGCCCGACGGCGTACGTCTGTTCGACCTCCCGATGCCCTACCGGGGCGGTCCGCAACGCATCTTCCAGCGCGCCGAGAGCGCCACGTTCTTCGGCCGCGAGATCGGCCTCATGTACACCCATGCGCACCTGCGCTACGCGCAGGCCCTCGCGCACGTCGGGCGGGCGGAGGAGTTCTTCCGCGCGCTGTGTCAGGCCAATCCCATCGGGATCCGCTCGGTGGTCCCGGCCGCAACGCTTCGCCAGGCGAGCTGTTACTACTCGAGCTCCGATGCGGCCTTCACCGACCGCTACCAGGCACGTACGGAATACGCGCGCGTGCGCGACGGCACCGTCCCTCTCGATGGCGGCTGGCGGGTGTACTCCAGCGGCGCGGGAATCGCGCTCGGCCTCACCCTGAGACGTTTTCTCGGGCTCACCTGGGAAGCCGGCGCCCTGTCCATCGATCCGGTGATTCCCGGCGCGCTGGACGGGATGCGGGTGATGACGAGCGTACGCGGACGTCCGCTCGAGTTGACATATCGCATCGGGGCCGCAGGCTGCGGCGTCAACGACGTCGTGCTCAACGGCGGCACGCTGCCGTTCGCCACCGAAGTCAATCCGCACCGCCGCGGCGCGGCGCGGGTAGCCACGAAAGCGGTGCTCGATCGCCTGCGCCCGGACGGAAACACGCTTGCCATCGACCTCGGCTAGCCCCGACGATATGATCGGCAGCCCAGGGCACGAGCCGCTGCAGACGCCGGAATCCGCCTCGCTGGCAAATGAGAGTCCCCAGGATCCCTCTCCTACTCGGCCTGACGGCATGGGCGCTGTGCGCCTGCCATTCGGGTGATGACTCCGGTCCGGCCGCCGCGCGCGTGATCCGCGCGCCAGCGGCCATCGCGACGTCAGCGACGCCTCCACCGATGGCCGTCGCCCTGGCGCCGCAGATCAACGACGCCGACTTCCTGCGATTCGACAAGACTCTGTCGTCCGACGCTTTCGGCGGCCGCAAGCCCGGCTCGCACGGCGAGGTGCTGACCATCCGCTATCTGGTCGATCAGTTCCGGCGCATGCATCTCACGCCGGGCAATCACGGCTACTGGCTGCAGAGCGTGCCCGTGATCACGACCACTCTTCTCAACACCGGCACGCGGCTCGAGGTCCGCACCGGTGCCGGCATGCAGAGCTTTGCGTACGGCACCGACATGATGGCCTTCACCCAGGAGGCGCGTCCGCTCGTCGCTCTGAGGAGCTCGCCCATCGTCTTCATGGGGTACGGGATCGACGCGCCCAAATGGCAGTGGAACGACTACCAGGGTGTCGATGTGAAGGGCAAGACCGTGATCGTGCTGGTCAACGATCCCGGCTACGCTACCGGCGACCCGCGGCTCTTCAACGGCAAGGCGATGACGTGGTACGGACGCTGGGTCTACAAGTACGAGGAGGCGGCGCGCATGGGCGCCGCCGCCTGTTTCATCGTTCACACGAGCGGCGATGCCGCCGGGTATCCGTGGACGGTCGTCAGGAACAGCAACGGCGGTCCCCTGCAGAGCCTGCCGGCGAGCGTCGCGCCCGGCCCGCGGCTCGCGGTCGCGGGCTGGCTGACGCGCGCCGCGGCGCAGCGCCTCTTCCGCTCGGCGGGGCTCGATTTCGACAGCCTGGCCGCGCAGGCCGCACAGCGCGGCTTCACACCCGTGCCGCTCGAGGCCACCGCCTCCGTCGTGCTGAGGAGCTCCATCGCGCATGGGCATTCCAACAATCTGCTGGCCCTTCTCAAGGGCAGCAGGCACCCCGATCAGGTCGTGATCTACAGCGCCCACTGGGACCATCTCGGCACCGCGCGCGGTCCGAGGGGACGCAGGGAGATCTTTCACGGCGCCATCGATAACGGCAGCGGGCTTTCGGCGCTCCTGGAGATTGCCGACGCCTTCGCCCACCAGAAAACCCCTCCGGAGCGCAGCGTGCTCTTCTTCATGCCGACGCTCGAGGAGGCGGTGATGCTCGGCTCCCAGTACTACGTCGACCACCCCGCGTTTCCGCTCGACAAGACCGTGGCGGACATCAACATCGATGCGTGGCCGATCATGGGCCGCGCGCGCGACATGACGGTCATCGGCGCGGGGCAATCGCAGCTCGAGGACGATCTCAAGCAGCTGCTCTCGGTCCAGGGTCGGGTGTTGACGCCGGAAGCGACGCCGCAGTTCGGGTT
>DASZYK010000017.1:0-6034 GCA_035545455.1 Steroidobacteraceae bacterium | reverse complement strand
CGGCAACATCGTCGCCGACTTCCCGCTGATCAACAAGTCGTTCAATCTCTCCTACAGCGGGGTGGACCTGTGAGAGAGCCGTCGCCCGTCGCGGAGGACGAAACGCCATGCTGAAGACACTGCGCAGGATCCGCGCCGTCGGGGTCGTCTCGGAACCCGCGCCGCAGCCCGACGAGCTGCTGCGCCTGCGGGCCGCGCTCGATGAGCGCGTCCGGTCCGTGCTCGGGCGGGCCCTCTGCATCCGCCACGTCGATGCCGGCTCCTGCAACGGCTGCGAGCTCGAGATCCAGGCGCTCAACAACGCCTTCTACAACCTCGAGGGCCTGGGAATCCGCTTCGTCGCGAGCCCGCGTCACGCCGACCTGCTGCTCGTGACGGGCCCGGTCGCCGCCAACATGGAAGCAGCGCTGCGCCGTGTCTACGACGCGACGCCCGATCCGAAGCTGGTGGTGGCCGTGGGGGATTGCGGCTGCACGGGCGGCATCTTCAGCGAGCAGGGCGGTCAGCCGGGAGCCGGGCGCGCCTGCCGCGGCAGAGTCGCCAACGTGCTTCCGGTGGATGTGGCCGTGCCCGGCTGCCCACCGAGCCCGCTGCGCATCATGCAGGGCATTCTGACGGCGATCGGCGGCCCGAAGAGCCCGGCGCCGCTCCGCGATACGCGTTAGTACCTACACGCCGGCTCGGGCGTGACACCGCGCGGCGCGCCGCTCTCATCGGTAGAGCTACGGATAGGCACTCTCCGCAGCGCGCGTACCATGCTCCTCAATGAGTTTCAGGCGAGCGCACTGGTCGCATGGGTGTCCGTAGGCTGACCATTACTCGTCTCGCCATCGCCGCGGCGTTGCTTGCAGGAGCGTTACTGGGATGGTGGGCGACGCATCGGACGGCGCCGGCAACCTATCTCACCGCCGAGGTGACGAGAGGACCGATTGCCAGGACCGTCACGGCCACGGGCACGGTCAATCCGCAGCTCACGGTGATCGTCGGCTCCTACGTGTCCGGCGTCATCCGCGATGTCTACTGCGACTACAACACGCGCGTGAAGCGCGGCCAGCTCTGCGCGACGATAGATCCGCGCCCTTACCAGGCGGCTCTGGATCAGGCACGCGGATCGCTCGCCCGCGACACCGGTCAGCTGGAAGGAGCGCGCTCCAACCTCGCGCGTTACGAGGGGTTGCGCAAGCAGAGCTACGTCGCCGAGCAGACCTATGAGAACGAGAAGGCGCTGGTGCATCAGCTCGAAGGCTCGATTCAGATGGACCGCGCGGCGGTGAGGAATGCCGAGGTCAATCTCGGTTACACCCGCATCGTCTCGCCGGTCGACGGCACGGTGGTGGCGCGCAACATCACGGTTGGCCAGACTGTCGCCGCCAGCTTTCAGACGCCGACGCTGTTCCTGATCGCCACCGACCTCACGCGCATGCAGGTCGACACCAACGTCAGTGAGAGCGACATCGGAGCCATCGAGACGGGTGATCCGGCCCGGCTGACGGTGGAGGCGTTCGACCGCGCCTTCCCGGGGAAGGTCGCCCAGATCCGCCAGGCTCCGCAGGTGGTGCAGAACGTCGTGACCTACGACGTGGTGGTCGAAGTGGCGAATCCATCCCTGCTGCTCAAACCGGGCATGACGGCCACCGTCAACATCATCACGGACCAGCGCTCCGACGTGGTGCGGGTTCCCGATCAGGCGCTGCGTTTCACACCGGATGGCGCGGGCACTGCGGCCGGGAAGCGGGTATGGATGCTGACCGGCGATGGACCGAAACCCGTGAGCGTTCGCACGGGACTCGATGACGATACGCATACCGAGATCACCGCCGGCGACCTGACGCCGGGTATGCGCGTGATAGTCGGCGAGCAGCGCGCCGCGCAGACGGCAGCCTATGCAAGCCCATTCCGCATCGGCCATTGAGGCCCGCGGGCCCGCCGTGGCGGAGCCCGTCATCGAGCTGAGGAGCGTCTCGCGCGTCTATCGCGCGGGTGAAACGGAAGTTCCGGCGCTCACCGATGTCAGCTTGCGCATCCGCCACGGCGAGTTCGTCGCGATCATGGGCTCATCCGGCTCGGGCAAGTCGACCCTCATGAACGTCTGCGGCTGTCTCGACCGCCCGACGGGCGGAAGCTATCTGCTCGAGGGCATCGATGTCGCGGACTTGAGCGAGCCCGCTCTCGCCCGCATCCGGGGGGAGCGCATCGGGTTCGTGTTTCAAAGCTTCAATCTCCTCCCGCGCACCAGCGCGCTGGAGAACGTCGCGCTGCCGCTGTTCTATGACAGTGCGCAGACGAGCCGCGCCGAGCGGCTCGAGCGTGCCCGGCAGGCTCTCGCGGACCTCGGGCTGCAGGGCCGCGAGGACAATACCCCGAGCCAGCTCTCCGGCGGGCAGCAGCAGCGGGTCGCGATCGCCAGGGCATTGATCAATCGGCCCGGCATCCTGCTCGCCGACGAGCCGACGGGGAACCTGGACACCAGAACCTCGCACGAGATCATGCAGACGCTGCGCACGCTCAACCGCGACCAGGGCGTCACCGTGATCGTGGTCACCCACGAGCAGGACATCGCCGCTTATGCCGCGCGAGTGATCACCATGCGCGACGGCAGGATCGTCTCTGACGAGGAGCGTCCTGCCGCGGCCCCCGCAGGCAGCGCGGCTGCGGCTCTCTCCGCGCACCGGGCCGCGCCGCCCGCGGGAATGGACACCTCGATCGGGTTCCTCGGAATGACTCTCGGCACCGCGGCTCAGGCCATCCGGCGCAACAAGCTGAGGTCGATGCTGACGGCGCTCGGCGTCTTCATCGGGGTCGCGGCGCTCATCGCCATGGTCGCCGTCGGCCGGGGCGCCAACGAGGCGGTCGCGCAGCAGATCGCGAGTCTCGGCACCAACATGCTGGTCGTGCTGCCGGGCGCGGCGACGGCGACCGGCGTGCGCGCGGGTTTCGGCAGCGCCTCGACGCTCACCGAGGCCGATGCGCTGGCGTTGCGGCGCGAGAGTCCCGCCATCGTCGACCTGGGATACATGATCCGGCAGCTCAGCCAGGTGCAGTACGGCGGCAACAACTGGACCACCGTCATCGCGGGAGTGACGCCGAGCTATCTCAGCGTCACCCGCTGGAACGTAGCCGCAGGCCGCACGCTCAGCCGGGCGGATGAGGATCGCGCGGCGGACGTGGCGCTGCTCGGGCAGACGGTGGCCCGCCAGCTCTTCGGCGACACCCAGAGTCCGATCGGCGCCCGGATCCTGGTCAAGGGCAGGAGCATGGAAGTCGTGGGCATCCTGGCGGCCAAGGGCCAGACGGGGTTCGGCCAGGATCAGGACGACATCGTCGTCATTCCCTTCTCCACCGCGCAGATGAAAGTGCTCGGTGTCGCGGCTCCGACGCAGGCGCAGAGCGTCGCGACCACGACCATCTCCAACGCCACCGTGCCGGTCACGACCACGGCCGCGGCCTTCCCTGCGCCCCCGAACCCCTACAACATCCCGCCGCGCCTCTCGGGCTACGTCAACATGATCTTCGTGCAGACGGCCGGCAAGAGCGCCATCCCCGCGGCCATGCGGCAGATCACCGACATCCTTTCGCGGCGCCACCGCATCCGCGAGGGCACCCTTCCCGATTTCAACGTTCGCGACATGAGCCAGATCGCCGCGGCGGCCGAGAGCTCTTCGCGCATCATGGCGCTGCTGCTCGCAGTGGTTGCCTCGATCTCGCTGCTCGTCGGCGGAATCGGCATCATGAACACTCTGCTCGTGTCGGTGACGGAGAGGACACGGGAGATCGGCCTGCGCATGGCGATCGGCGCGCGCCGCCTCCACGTCCTCCTGCAGTTTCTGGTCGAAGCGGTGCTCCTCAGCGTCGCCGGCGGAGTTGCCGGCATCGGCGGCGGCGCGCTCGTCTCGACTCTGATATCCGTCGTCGCGCACTGGCCGACGCGACTGTCGGCGGCGGCGATCGGAGGAGGATTCCTCTTCTCGGCCGCGGTGGGGACGTTCTTCGGCTTCTATCCGGCGCGCAAGGCGGCGCGGCTGAACCCGATCGAGGCGCTGCGCTACGAGTGAAGCGCCATCGCGCCAAGGAATGGCGCCGGCGCGGTGCCAGCGGCCAGGGCTCAGGCCGCAGCCGACCCGGCACGGGATGGCTTCACCAGCAGGAAATCGCAATCGAGCGTCTCGAGCAGCCTCCCGGTCAGCGTTCCGACCAGGGCGGTGAGCGATTTGCGGTGGGTGAGCGCCCCGAGCACGATGAGATCGAAACCGCGCTGCACCGCGTGCTCGGGCAGCACGACGGCGGGCTCGCCGCAGAGCACGTGAACCGCAACGGCCTGGACGCCGGCGCTCTTCGCCCCTTCCGCCAGTGACGCCCGCCGCGATTCGAGCTCCTGCGGCTGCGTGCGGTCGAGCCTGCAGGCATGGATGATCTCGAGATCTCCTCCGGCGCTGCGCGCGACCGCCGCGGCCGTGCTCAGGATCGTTCGGGTGAGCTCGGCCGACTCGCCGGCCGAAAGGTCGATTGCCGCGGCAATCGACGGGCGGGACTTCCACGGCTTGCCGCGCGTGAGGAAGAGGGGCGACGGACAGGCACGCACGAGCTCCCAGTCGTTGGCGTCCAGCCCGGCGACACGCGCGCCGGCGGCGCCGCCCCCGGCTCCCCGGACGACGAGGTCGGGATGATCGCGCTGCACGGCATGCACGATACCTTCGTAGAGAGGGCTCTCGCAGGCGACGCTCAAGGAAGCATCGACGTCGCTCACCTCGAGCGAGCGCCAGAGCGCGTCCAGAAAGCTGCGCGAGTCATCCAGGCACGACTCGCGCTCGCGGGCCGCCGCGCGCGAATCGTACTGATGCCGGCGCGAATAGGCGCGCTCCGCGTCGCAGTGGAAGAGCTCGAGGTGAGCGCCGCTCAGCCGTGCGAGCGCCACGGCCTTGGCCACGACCTCGCGGGACCGATCGTCGCGATCGACCGCCGCCATGATCGAATGAATAAACTGCTTCATCGTGGCTCACCTCCGCCCGGAATTGAACCGCACCCACCGCGGCGCCGCATCCGCATTGATACGGATCGTATCCGGCCTGCGCCGCCACTATCTTGGTGCCGCATCAAGCAAGACCGCACGAGGAGAGTGTCATGAGCGTGGTTCGTTGGGATCCTTTTGCCAATCTGGACGACATGTTCGCCCGGATGCCGTCGCTGCTCGGACGTTGGCCGCGTCTGCCCGGCAACGGCGACGTCGCGGAGTGGTCGCCTTCGGTCGACATCAGCGAGACGGAAGGAGAGTATCTGCTCAAGGCCCAGCTTCCGGCCGTCAAGAAGGAAGACGTGCACGTCACGTACGACGACGGAATGCTGACAATCAGCGGTGAGCGCAAGCAGGAGAAGGAGGAGAAGGGCGAGAAGTTCCACCGCATCGAGAGCTTCCACGGCGCGTTCTCGCGCAGCTTCGCGCTGCCCGAGGCGATCGACGCCAGCGCCATCCGCGCCGACTCGAAGGACGGGGTGATCACCGTGCACGTGCCGAAGAGCAAGACGGCGGCGAAGAAGCCGACGGAGATCAAGATCCAGTAGAGATCGTCCGTTACGGCTCGGGCGGCGGCTGCATGGGTCGCCGCCTTTTTCTCGCGGCATGGCCCGGCTCAGATGCCTGTCCGATCGTCGCGGACCGCCACTTCTCCGATGACGAGGTCGAGCAGCTCTGCGGTCACCTCCTCCTGGCGCGCTCGCGCGGCATCGACATGCAATGCCTGAAGCCGCTTGCCGAGGTTGTCGTGCGCCGACTCCATCGCCGCGAATCGCGCGCCGTTCTCGGCGGCCAGCGACTCGACTGCCGCTTCGGTCAGCTGCGCCAGCACGTATTCCGCGGTGATCCTCTCCAACAGCCCGGCAGCCGGCAGGTCGTGCAGCGGCGCCGGGCCGGCTCGCCCCCGGTCGGGCGCGATCTCGAGCGGGAACAATCGGCGGCGCGCGGCCTCGATGATCCCGCTGCGCTGATACCGCCCGAAAATCACTTCGACGTACGCCGTATCGC
The DNA here is from genome assembly GCA_035545455.1 of Steroidobacteraceae bacterium. Taxonomy (GTDB): domain Bacteria; phylum Pseudomonadota; class Gammaproteobacteria; order Steroidobacterales; family Steroidobacteraceae; genus 13-2-20CM-66-19. Next base: position 18 of record DASZYK010000017.1, on the reverse strand, counting down.
CCGAGGCGATGCCGGGAT
>DASZYK010000016.1:0-4768 GCA_035545455.1 Steroidobacteraceae bacterium | reverse complement strand
CAGCCCCCGCCGTAGTCAACATATACACGGCGCGCGTGGTGACGGAGCGCATCGACCCGTCGCCGCTCGGCGAGCTCTTCGGCAATGTCCTGCCGCAATACAAGCAGCGCATCGAGCGCAGCCTCGGCTCCGGCGTGATCGTGGATGGCAGTGGCCATATCGTGACCAATTACCACGTGATTGCGAACGCGGGCGCCATCCGGGTGCAGCTTGCGGATGGACGGATCGCGGAGCCGCAGGTGGTCGGCGCCGACCCCGATACGGACCTCGCGGTGCTGAAGATCGATCTGCCGAACCTCCCGGTCATCGCCTTCGGGCGGTCCGATGCGCTGCGGGTCGGCGATGTCGTGCTCGCCATCGGCGATCCGCTCGGGCTCTCACAGACGGTGACACACGGCATCGTCAGCGCCACCGCCCGCGGGCAGCTCGGAATCACGACCTTCGAGGACTTCATCCAGACGGACGCGCCGATCAATTTCGGCAATTCCGGCGGCGCGCTCGTCGATTCCAGCGGTGCGCTGGTCGGCATCAACACCGCCATCGTCGCCAAGAGCCTGGGCGTCGAAGGCATCGGCTTTGCGATCCCGGTCGATATGGTCCGCGGCGTGCTGCACGACATCATCAAGTACGGACGGGTCATCCGCGGATGGATCGGAATCGTGCCCGAGGACATATCCGATACGCAGGCGCAGCAGCTCGGGCTGGCCCGCGGCGGCGTGGTCATCGCCAATCTCTACGTCGGCAGCCCCGGCCAGCAGGCCGGCCTCAAGCCGGGCGATCTTCTCCTCGCCATCGACGGCGCCCCCGTGACCTCCGCCGAGCAGGCCAACGCCCGCATCGCCGGCTGCAAGCCCGGCTCGACGCTGACCCTTCGCGATCAGCGAGGCAGCAGCCAGTTCGAGGTGAAAGTGAAGGTCGGCGAGCGCCCGCGAACGACCCAGTAGAGACGACAGCCATGCCGAAAATCGAAGTCCGCCGCTTCCCCACCCGCTCCGAGCTCGACGCGGCGCTCGCCGACCGCCTGGAGCAGGCGATCCGCGCCACCGCAATCCCGGCCGGCGGCGCACCTGCCGTCATCATGCTGTCGGGCGGCCACACGCCGCTACCCGCGTATCGCGAAGTCGCGCGCCGCCGTCCAGCGCACGGGGCGAATCTCACGGTCATCTATTCCGATGACCGTTACGTGCCCGCCGACTCCGAGTCGAGCAACTACCGCGCCACCCGCCCGCTGCTCGACGCCCTGTCCCTCGACGAGAGCCAGGCGCTGCGCATCAGAACCGAGCTCCCGCTCGAGGAGGCCGCCCGCGATTACGAGCAGCGCCTGCGCGCCCTGTTGGATTCCCACGCGCGCCTCGGCCTCGCCCTCCTGGGCCTCGGTGCCGACGGCCACACCGCCTCCCTCTTCCGCCCCGAGCATCTGAGCCAATCCCGAGGCCGCCTCACCCTCCCCGTCCAGCGTCCCGACGGCATGCAGGGAATCACCGTCACCCCCGATTTCCTCTCGCACGTAACCGACCCGGTCTTCGTAGTGGCAGGCAGCGGCAAACACGACGCGATCGCCGCCTTCATCCGCCAGGATCCCGATCTGGTGGCCCTTCGCGCCGTGGCGGCCTGCCCCCGCGCCGAGCTCTGGTTCGACCGCGCAGCGGAGGAGCAGCCGAATCAGCAAGACCCCTAAGGCGCGAACTGTGCCATCGGCAATTGCGAAGGCGCGCAGGACCGCGTCCATCCCTGCGGCTCCGCTCCCGGGTTGTGCCAGCTGCAATCTCCGGTCAACAGCCGCTCCGACTCCTTCGGCCCCCAGGTCCCGCAGGTGTACGCGAATGGCGGCTCGCTCATCCCCAACACCGGATCCACGATCGCCCAGGCCGCCTCCACCTCGTCCTGGCGCGCGAAGTGCGCCGTATCCCCGATGAGCGCCACGCTGATCAGCCGCTCATACGCGTCCATCGCGTCCGCCTCGTGCTGAGCGACGAACAGCTCCACCTCCCGCCCCTGCATCGCCGGCCCGGCCTTCTTGGCATTCGCCCCCAAGGCGATCGCCACCTCCGGCCCCACGCGAAAACGCACGAAGTTGGGATAATCCGGCCCCAGCTCACCGAAGACTTGCGCCGGCGGCGGCTTCAGGTCGACCACCACCTCCGTCGCCGTCACCGGCAGACACTTGCCCGCGCGCAGATAGAACGGCACCCCGCTCCAGCGCCATGAGTCGATCTCGAGCCGCATCGCCGCGTACGTCTCCACCTTGGAATCCGGCGACACGCCCTGCTCCTTGCGGTAGGTGTTGAATTGCCCGCGCACGACCGAGGCCGGCCTCACGGGCCGCACCGCTTTCAGCACCTTCACCTTCTCGTCGCGCAGCGACTCGCCTTCGGAGTTCACCGGCGGCTCCAGAGTCAGCAGCGCGAGGATCTGCAGCAGGTGGTTCTGCATCACGTCGCGGATCGCGCCGGTCTCCTCGTAGAACTTCCCGCGCCCGGCCACCCCGATGGTCTCCGCCATGGTGATCTGCACGCTCGCCACGAAGTTGCGGTTCCAGATCGGCTCCAGGAAGGAGTTGGCGAAGCGGAAATAGAGCAGGTTCTGCACCGCCTCCTTGCCCAGGTAGTGGTCGATGCGGAAGATGCAACTCTCCGGGAACTGCCTGTGCAGCACCTGATTCAGCGCCCGCGCCGAGGCGAGATCGCGCCCGAACGGCTTCTCGACCACGACCCGCGCGCCCTGCGCGGCGCCGGAGGCGCCCAGGTGGTCGATCACCACCGGAAACATGCTGGGTGGAATGGCGAGATAGTAGAGCGGGCGCTGCGAGTCCCCGAGCGCCTTGCGAAGCGCGACGAACGTCTGCCGATCACGGTAATCGCCGTCGTGATAGCGCAGCAGCGCGATCATGCGCGCCACCGCGTCCTCATCAGGCGAGGAAACGAACGTCTTGATGCTGTCGCGTACCCGGTCGGCGAGCTGCTCCAGGTTCCAGCCGGCCCGCGCGACGCCGATCACCGGAACGTGCAGCAGTCCGCGGCGCACCAGGTTGTAGAGGGACGGAAATATCTTCCGGTAGCAGAGGTCTCCCGTCGCTCCGAAGAGCACCAGAGTGTCACTGTCGCGTCGCTCCATCCGGCTCTCCCGCTCAGGCTTTTTTCTCGAGATGACCGCCGAAGCCGAGCCGCATCGCCGAAAGCAGCTTGTCGGCGAACTCGGCGCGCCCGCGCGACTCGAAGCGCGAGTAGAGCGCGGCCGAGAGCACGTGAGCCGGCACGCCGATCTCGACGGCCGCCTGCACCGTCCAGCGCCCCTCCCCGGAATCCGATACGCGTCCCCCGAATCGTCCGAGCACCGGATCGGCGGCCAGCGCCTCGGCCGTCAGGTCGAGCAGCCGCGAGGAGATGATGCTGCCGTGCCTCCAGACTTCCGCGACCGCGGCGATGTCCAGCTGGTACTGGAAGAGGCGCGGGTTGGAAAGCGGCGCGGTCTCGGCGTCGGCCTCCTCGCGCTTCAAGCCGGCGTCGGCATGTTGGAGCAGGTTCAGGCCCTCCGCATACGCCGCCATCACGCCGTATTCGATGCCGTTGTGCACCATCTTGACGAAGTGTCCGGCGCCGTTCGAGCCGCAGTGAAGATAGCCCATCTCGGCCGTGGCCCGGGCCGCGCTCCTGCCGTCCCCGCGCTCCGGCCGGCGCCCACCGGGAGAGAGCGCGGCGAAAACCGGCTCCAGCGCGCCGAACACGGCCGGCTCCGCGCCAATCATCAGACAGTAGCCCTGCTCGAGCCCGAGCACGCCGCCGCTCGTGCCGACATCGACGTAATGGAGTCCGGCCGCACGCAGCTCCCCGGCTCTGCGGATGTCGTCCTGGTAATGGGAGTTGCCGCCGTCGATGAGGATATCGCCGGAGGCGAGCAGCGGCCGCAGCTCCGCGATCACGCTGTCGACGAGCGCGGCCGGCACCATGATCCATACTGCGCGCGGCGGCCGGAGGGCCGCCGCAAGCTCGGCGAGGGAGTTGGCGGCGATGGCGCCGTCCGCCGCGACTGCCCGCACCGCCTCATTCGACCTGTCGTAAGCGACGCATTCATGACCGCCCCGCATCAGCCGGCGCACCATGTTGGCGCCCATGCGCCCGAGTCCCACCATGCCTATTCGCATAACGCGCCTCCACCGTTTGGTGGCACAGTGTACGCCGGCGCCGGAGCCGGTGCTGTCGGATTCCTCCTACCCGGCCGGCGCTCCAGCGGCTGCCTTCGATCTACGGCACGCGCTTGATCTGAGCGCCGAGCTGCGCCAGCTTCTCCTCGATCGCCTCGTAGCCGCGATCGATGTGATAGATGCGCTCGACTTCCGTGCGTCCCTCGGCGACCAGTCCGGCCAGCACCAGGCTCGCCGAGGCTCTGAGGTCCGTCGCCATCACGGGGGCGGCGGTGAGGCGGTCGACGCCGCGGATGATCGCGGTATTGCCCTCGAGACGGATCTCCGCGCCGAGGCGGCGCATCTCGAGCATGTGCATGAAGCGGTTCTCGAAGATCGTCTCGATGATGGTGCCGACGCCCTCCGCGACCGTGTTGAGCGCCGCGAACTGCGCCTGCATGTCGGTCGGAAACGCGGGGTACGGCGCGGTGCGCACGTCGACGGCGCGCGGCCGCTGGCCGCGCATGTCGACCTCGACCCAGGTGTCGCCGCAATTGACCGTGGCGCCGGCCTCGCGCAGCTTGACGATGACCGCCTCCAGATGCTCCGGCCGGGCATTCTTGATGCGCACATGCCCCGAGGTGATGG
>DASZYK010000015.1:0-6379 GCA_035545455.1 Steroidobacteraceae bacterium | reverse complement strand
GATCCATCCGGGGAAACGAGGCAACTCGGTCACCATGCGATCGCTGCAGATGGATGAGGCGGGCCTGAAGACTCTCGGAGCGCGCATCGTGGCCGGGCGCGACTTCAGGGCGGCGGACATCCAGCCGGTCACGCATGGTCTTTTCGTGAACGAGCCCGAGGTCCTGATCACCGAATCGCTCGCCCGCAGGCTCTTTCCCGGCGGCAACGCCCTCGGCAAGCCCATCTACATCGAGGGCAGCAGCAACCCGATGACGGTCGTGGGAATCACCACCGATTTCATCAGCTCGGTCTATGGCACGCCGACGTACAACGTTGTCATGTATCCGCAGGCGCCGGGCAACTACGGAGCCTATTTCTGCCTGGTACGCACGCGTCCCGGCAAGACCGGCTCGCTGATGCAGACCGCGGTCAGGCACATGGCCACGTCCAATCTCGATCGGACGATATTCTTCGCGCACCCGCTCGGGTACTACAAGGAACGGCTGGACGCCCAGAACCGTCATACCGCGATATTCCTGCTGACCGTCACCGCGCTCATCCTGTCGGTCACCTGTCTCGGGATCTTCGGCCTCACCGCCTTCAACGTCAGCACCCGCACGAAGCTCATCGGCACCCTGCGGGCGGTCGGAGCCCGCAAGGCCGACGTCGTGTCGCGCTTCATGGTCGAGAACGCCATCATCCTCGCCGCAGGAGCATTCGCAGGCTGCGTGCTCGCGCTCGGCGTGGCGGATTGGCTGTCGGTGCAGTATCAGCTTCCCCGCCTGGACCTCGATTACCTCGCCATCGGGGTGCTCGCCATCGGCGTGATCGGCCAGCTGGCCGCCTGGCAGCCCGCGCGGCGCGCCGCCGCCGTGCCGCCTTCGGTCGCGACCCGCACGATTTGAGGTTCCGGTAACATCGCCGCCATGACCGCCCTGCCGTCCAATTCCGCGGGCCCGAGCTTCGCCGACAGCCTCGTTCTCGTCATCGATGACAACGACGCGGTGCGGACCGCGCTCGAGGTGCTGATGTCGCTTCACGGGGCCCGTGTCGTGAGCGCCGCATCGCCGGCGGACGGCCTGGCGATCCTCGAGAAGGAGCCGGTGGACATCGTCATCCAGGACATGAACTTCCGCCGCGAGGCGACGAGCGGCGAGGAGGGAATAGCGCTCTTCCGGGAGATCAGGCGGCGCCACCCCGACACGCCCATCATCCTTCTGACCGCGTGGACGCATCTCGAGACCGCCGTCGAGCTCGTCAAGGCCGGTGCGGCCGACTACGTGGCCAAGCCCTGGGACGACGCCCGGCTGCTCACGACCGTCCGCAACCTCCTCGATCTGCGCCGGGCGCGCGCGGAAAGCACGCGGATGCACGCGCAGAGGCGCGAGGCGCGCGAGGCGCTGGCGGAGCGCTTCGATCTTCGGGGCGCGGTGTACGAAAGCGAGGCGATGCACACCCTCATCGCGATGGCGACGCAGGTCGCGCACGCCGATGTGCCGGTGCTCATCACGGGACCGAATGGCGCGGGCAAGGAGGTGCTGGCCGACATCGTCCATGCGAACTCCTCCGTCCGCTCGGGACCTTATCTGAAAGTCAACCTGGGCGCGCTGCCGCAGGAGCTCATCGAGGCCGAGCTCTTCGGCACGGAGGCCGGCGCGTTCACCGGCGCGAAGGCCCGCGTGGGTCGCTTCGAGGCGGCCAACGGGGGAACGCTCTTCCTCGATGAGCTCGGCAACCTCGCGCCGGCCGGCCAGGCGAAGCTGCTGCGGGTGCTGCAGACCGGCGAGCTGGAGCGGCTCGGCTCCAACGTCACGCGCCGCACCAACGTGCGCATGATCGCCGCGACCAACACCGACCTGCGCGCCGCGATCCGCGAGGGCAGGTTTCGCGAGGACCTCTACTATCGGCTGAACGTCATCGAGCTCGAGCTGCCGCCGCTCGCCCGCCGGCGTGAGGACATTCTGCCTCTCGCGCGGCATTTCCTCGGCAACGGACGCGAGCTCTCCGCGGACGCGGAGCGCGCGCTGACGAGACATTCCTGGCCCGGGAACGTGCGTGAGCTGCAGAACGTGATCCGGCGCGCGTGCCTGCTGTCGGCGAGCGCGGTGATCGGAGCGGAGGCCCTGGGACTGCCCGCGCCGGAGCAGGCGGAGCCGGCGGGCGAGCCGATCCTCGAGCGATCGACCATCGAGCAGGCCCTGGAGCGGGCCGCGGGGGTGGTGGCGCACGCCGCGCGCGACCTCGGACTCTCGCGCCAGGCTCTCTACCGCCGCATGGAGAAGCTCGGCCTCAAGCCGGATTGAATGCGCCCGCGCCCTCTTCGATGGACGATGGCCGCCGCCATGGCGCTCGCGGCCGCGGTTGCCGCCGCGCTCGGTGCGGTGGCGGCGCATGGGCTGCGCTCGGTGCCGCTCGGATTCCTCGCGGGCGCGGCGCTGACGATGCCGTGGGTCGCCTGGCTGGCCGCGCGGGTCTCGCGGCCCTGGACCCGCGTGCTCGATGCGGTCAGCAGCGGCATCGGGAGCCTGCGGGATCGGGATTTCAGCGTCAGCATCACTCCGGGCGGCGGGCGGGAGCTCGTCAGGCTGATCTGCGCCTACAACTCGCTCGGTGACCTGCTGCGCCGCGAGCGGCTCGACATCTATCAGCGCGAGCTCCTTCTCGACACCGTCCTGCAGACGACGCCGCTCGCCCTCACACTGACCAACGCCGCCGGACGAATCGTCTACGGCAACATCGCCGCGCGGCAGCTCCTGCGCGGCGGACGCAAGCTCGAGGGGCTGGCGCTCGCGGCGCTGCTCGAGGAATCCCCCGCGGCACTGCGCGAAGCCGTCAAGGGCGAAGGCGACACGCTCTTCACCATGGAGATCGGCGGCGAGTCCGAGGTCTACCACCTCTCCCGGCGCGGCTTCGTGCTCAACGGCCAGCCGCACGAGCTGCTGCTCCTGAAGCAGCTGACGCGCGAGCTCGCCGCACAGGAGGTGGTCGTCTGGAAGAAGGTCATCCGCGTCATCGCCCACGAGCTCAACAACTCCCTCGCGCCGATCCGCTCCCTCGCCCATTCCGGGAGCCTGCTCGCCGTGCGCGCCGAGAGCGCGGAGCTCGAGAGGATATTCGCGACCATCGGCGGTCGTGCCTCCCATCTCGCCACGTTCATCGAAGGCTACGCGAAATTCGCCAAGCTGCCGAAGCCCCGCCCCGCCCCCGTCGCCTGGACGGTGTTCCTCGCGCGGATCGCGGCGGCCCAGCCTTGCCGCATCGAAGGCGCCCTGCCCCAGCGCGAGGCGAGCTTCGATGTCGGTCAGCTCGAGCAGGTGATGATCAATCTCCTCAAGAATGCCGCCGAGTCCGGCTCCCCTCCCGAAGCCATCACGGTCAGCGTCCATCCGCGCGCGCAGGGGTTCGTGATCGAGGTCGCCGACCGCGGCAACGGGCTCTCCGAGCAGGTCCTGCGCGATGCCCTGCTCCCCTTCTTCTCCACCAAACCCTCCGGCACCGGCCTCGGCCTCACCCTCTGCCGCGAAATCATCGAAGCCCATGGCGGCCGGCTCACGCTCGCCAACCGGCCGGGCGGCGGAGCAGTGGTCTCGATCCACCTGCCTTAACCTCACCAAAATAGTGAAAGCCATTTTGGTGAGGTATGATCCCCAATCGACCGAACCTCACCAGATCGGCTCTCAAAGTGACCGGATTCGTCGGCAGATCGTCGCTGCCGGACGACTCGTTGGCTGAATTCGAAGGACGCTGATGTTGCGACGCCAGCGCATCGGCTGCTCGGGCCTGCTCTTCGCATGAGCCGTACCGGCTCGCGGGTCATGGCGACCCTTCTTCGGACCAAGCGCGCCGAAGTGCCCTGGCGGGTGGTGCTGCGCAACACCGCCGCCGCCGTCGTGCCCCTCGCGCTCGGCATCGCGGCCGGCCGCGTGGGTATCGGCCTCTGGATCTCGGTCGGCGCCATCGTCACGATGTATTCCGATCAGCCGGGGCCGTATCGGCAGCGCCTGGCTCGGCTGCTCGCGGTGTCGGTCGCGGGAGGCCTCGCGGCATTCATCGGCATGCTGCTCGGCGCCGAGCTGGCGGCGCTCCTCGTCGCAACGATGCTCGTCGGCTTCGCCGGCGCCCTGCTCGTGGTCTTCAGCGATGCGGCGGGCCGGGTCGGGATGGCGGCCATGATCCTCCTCTCCATCACGGCCGCCCATCCCGCGAGCGGCGCCTGGACCGCGCTGCAATCCGCCGCGCTCATCGCGTGCGGCGGTCTCTTGCTGACGCTGTTCTCGATCGCCGCCTGGCCGCTGCAGCTGTATGGCCCGGAGCGGGCCGCGCTGGCCGCCGTTTACCGTGGACTCGCCGCCCTGGCGCGCCAGAAGAACGTTGAGAGCGGCGCCGCTCCTGCCCTGAGCGGCGGCATGACGGCGCTGCAGCATACGCTGCTCGGCCCGCACCGCGCTCGCGGTCCCGTCATGGACAGCTTCGGCGTGCTTCTCGAGGTCGCCGAGCGCATTCGTCTGGAGTTGACGGCCCTGACGAGCGTCGAGCCGAGCGAGAACATAGGTCCGCTCGTACGTGGTGAAGCCGCCGCCCTGCTGGAGGACATCGGCCGGTCAATTTCGGCCGGCGCGGACGTCGAGGAGAAAATGGATCGGTCGCTGCGGAAGTTGCGAGCGGTGGAGGCAGAAGTTCCTCCCTTCGACGACACCGCCGCGCGCGCATCGGCCCTATTCGAGCAGACCGACGCATCGGATCTTGCGCAGGCCCGTCACTTCCACGCCCTCTGCGGCCAGCTCGCCGCCGCCGCGCGCAATGCCGGCCGCGCGAGCACGGCGGGCGCGCTGCGCGCCGCCGAGGAGGATCTGCAGTTGCCGCACGCGGTCCGCCCGCAATCACCCCTGTCCATTCTGATCGCGAGCCTCACGCCGCGCTCGGCTGCATTTCGGCACGCCGTCCGAACGGCGGTCTGCCTGGCGGTCGCCTCGTGGGCCGGGCGGCAGCTCGATCTGTCTCACGGCTACTGGATTCCGATGACGGTGGCCATCGTCCTGCGCGCCGACTACGGAGCCACCTTCTCCTACGGGCTGCTGCGCGTCGCCGGCACGGTCACGGGAATCCTGGTGACCACCGCGTTGCTTCATTTCCTGCCTCCAGGTCCCTGGGTGCGGCTCCTCGTGATGGCGGCATTCTGCGCGGGCTTTCGTTACTTCGGCACGGTGCACTACGGAGTGGCCGTCACCGCGCTGACGGGCATGGTGGTGCTGCTTCTGGCGCTCGCGGGGGAACCCGCAGAGCCCACGATGATCAGTCGGCTCATCGCCACCGTAATCGGCGCCGCCATGGCGCTCATCGCCTATCGGCTGTGGCCCACGAGCGAGCGCGAGCAAATGCACACGGCGCTCGCCCGTCTGCTGCGCGCCTACGCGTCCTACGTTGCGAGTCTCGGCGACCTCGGCCGAGGCCATGAGCGCCGCGAGGCCCGCAACGCGGCGCGGGTCGCGCGCGCCAACGCGGAGGCGGCGCTAGCCCGCCTGCTCGCCGAGCCTGCCACATCCCGACCGCTCGCCGAGCTGGCGCAGTCTCTCCTCACCAACAGCAACCGCCTGGCACGCACGACCATGACTCTCGAAGCCGTCTTGAGCGCCTCGGATTCCATGCCCGCGCGGGCTTCGACTCGAGCGCTCACGACACAGGGCGCGAGCTCACTCCGGCAGATCGCAGAGGCGGTGGAGCATGGCGCGCAGCCGCAGTGCATTTCGCCTCGCCTGCGGTCGCTGCAGCGTGATCTGGCCCGGAAACTGGGCGAATCAGGCGGCGACGGAGTCGCCGCCGAGCTCGCGGCGCTCAGCGACCGGCTGGTAGACAACATCAACACGCTCGCGCACATCGTGGCGCGGGCGCAGGCCGTCAGAGCGCAGACGACCGTGACCGAGGCGGCCTGAGGAAGCTGAGAGCGGGACGGCTGCGGCCCGTCCTCAGCGCGCCGCCAGAGCCCGCCGTGCGGCCGCGAGCTGGCGTCGCAGCGCCGGCACCTGGCCTGCCGCCGCTGGGCTCGCCTGCAGCCTGCCGATTGCCCGATCGACGGCATCGAGCCCGAGGGTGAGCCCCGTGCGGGCGGTCACGCGGCGCAGCGCGCTCTGGAACCCGGGGTCGGAATCGAGCTCGGTCTCCCCGAGCGCGCGCGCCTTGCCGATGATGTCGCTCAGCGCCGATGCGGCGCGCGCGGCATTGGCCGGGGAGGCGAGGTTCGCCGGGCGTGTGAATTGCTCGACTTCCGGCAGGCTCGTCACGAAGCGGCGCAGGGCCGCCGCCTGCCGGGCATCGCGGGGATGATTCGAGTGCATGAGGGCCTGAGCCGCGCCCATCATGGCGAACGGCGCGAGCGCGGCGTGGCTCAGCACCGGCTGGCC
>DASZYK010000014.1:0-2310 GCA_035545455.1 Steroidobacteraceae bacterium | reverse complement strand
GAGAGGCCCGCGCCGAGCGTGTGTCCGGAGCGCTGGTCCATGAATGACCGGCGCATCACCGAAGTCGGGCTGATTCCCAGCATGGGAGAGCTTCTCTCCCGGAGGCCGTCATGGCACAGATAACAGTCATCGGAGCCGGCATCGGCGGCGTACCCTGCGCCTACGAGCTGCGCAAGCGTCTCGGCAAGTCCCATCGCGTCACGCTCATCGGCGCTGGTCCCTATTTCGAGTTCACCCCCTCGAACCCGTGGGTGGCGGTGGGTTGGCGCGACCGCGAGCAGACGCGGGTGCTGCTGCGGGATCCGCTGCAGTCCAAGGGCATCGAGTGGATCGATCAGCAGGTGACGGCGATCGATCCGCAGCAGCGTCGTCTCACACTGCACGACGGCCGCACGCTCGCCTACGATTACCTGGTCATCGCCACCGGACCGAAGCTGGCGTTCGACGAGATTCCCGGCCTCGGGCCCGACGGCTACACGGAGTCGGTCTGCACTCAGGAGCACGCCCTGCGGGCGTGGGAGAAGTATCAGGAATTCCTGCGTCAGCCCGGCCCGATCGTCGTCGGGGCCGCTCAGGGCGCGAGCTGCTTCGGTCCCATGTACGAGTTCGCGATGATCCTCGATGCCGATCTGCGCAAGCGCAGGATCCGCGATCAGGTGCCGATCACGCTCGTGACCAGCGAGCCGTACATCGGACACATGGGTCTCGGAGGCGTCGGCGACAGCAAGGGGCTGATGGAATCGGAGTTGCGCAAGCGGCACATCAAGTGGATCACGAGCGCGAAGATCGTCTCGATCGCCGCGACCTCGATGTCGGTGCTGGAGCACGACGAGGAGGGAAAGCCGAGGAAGGAGCACAAGCTGGACTTCCGCTACGCGATGGTGCTGCCCGCGTTCAAGGGCGTCGATGCGGTCGCCGGCGTTCCCGGCCTGTGCAACCCCCGCGGCTTCGTGCTGATCGATGAGTATCAGCGCTCGAAGAGCTACCCGAGCATCTTCTCCGCCGGCGTCTGCGTGGCCATACCGCCGGTCGAGGCCACGCCCGTTCCGACCGGGGCGCCGAAGACCGGGTACATGATCGAGTCGATGGTGACGGCGATCAGCGAGAACATCGCGGCGGAGCTCGCCGGCCGCCCCGCCACGGCCCGCGCGACCTGGAATGCGGTGTGCCTCGCGGACTTCGGCGACACCGGCGCCGCGTTCGTGGCGCTGCCGGAAATCCCGCCGCGCAACGTCACGTGGACCGGTGTCGGCAAGTGGGTGCACCTCGGCAAGGTGGCTTTCGAGAAGTATTTCCTGCGCAAGGTGCGCACGGGCTCGGTCACACCCGTGTACGAGAGATACGTGCTCAAGGCGCTCGGCATCGCGTCCCTCAAACGGACGGGGTCATGACGGCAGGCTGGCCACGGCGCCGCGGGGCCGTCTGGCTGATCGCAGCGGCGGCGGTGCTCGCGGGCCGCGGCGCGGCCGCGGAGAGCCTGCAGCAAGCCTGGCAGATGGCCATCGCGAACAATCAGGCGCTGGCCGCGGCCGCCGCTGAAGTCGACGGGGCCCGCGCCAAAGTGCGCGCGGCACGGGATGCTCACTGGCCGTCGGTCGACACCACCATCGGCTACACGCGGCTGAATGCATCACCACAGCTCGATGTCGTCACTCCCGGCCTCACGTTCCGCTCGGGACCCATATTCAAGAACGATCAGTTCGTCAGCGGAACGGTGCAACTGAAGCTGCCTCTGTATGCGGGCGGCCGGATCACCGCGGGCGTGCATGCGGCGCGTGACGCGCTCACCGGAACGTCGGCGCAGCAGCAGGCCACCCTTTCGGACCTGAAGCTCGCAGTGGCCGAGGCTTACGTGGAAGTGCTGCGCGCGAAGAGCGAGCTGGCCGTGGCGGATGCCAGCGTCAAGAGCCTGGGCGCCCACGTGAGGGACGTGCAGAGCATGTTTCAGCGGCAACTGGTGGCCAAGAGCGACGTGCTGGCGGCCGAGGTGGCCCTGGCGAATGCGAAAGAGCAGCAGGTGAGCGCCGGAAATGCGCTGCAGATCGCGCTCGCCGGTTACAACCGCCTGCTCGGGCAGCCGCTCGGCCGCTCGCCGCGGCTGAATGAGACCCTGGAGGTCGATCCCGCGCTCGCCTCCGAGCCGGTGAGCGCGCTGGTGCGCCGGGCGCTTGCCTCACGCAGCGAGCTCAAGGGGCTCGCCGCGCAGGCCGGCGCTCTGGCCTCGCAGGCGCGCGCCGTGACGGCGACCCGGCTGCCGCAGATCGCCCTGACCGGCGGCTACACCCACTACGACAATCAGATCCTCGACCG
>DASZYK010000013.1:0-1908 GCA_035545455.1 Steroidobacteraceae bacterium | reverse complement strand
ACCCTCGCCAAGCATCGCGATGCCCTCTTGATCGCGGCCATGGCGGCGATGGCGGTGCTGGTGCAGCAGCTCTTCGTCGGCATCGAGTCGCCGATGCGCTTCACCGACTACACCACGGCCGGAACACTCGGGGTGGTGTTGTTCGCTATCGCGGTGCTCGCCTGGCCGCTCGCCAACCGCATCCGCGAGAGCGAGGCGACGGTCCGCCGCCAGGAGGTCGACCTGGCGAACCTGGCGCAGCTCTCGCAGTACATCGTGCAGCACCTGCGCGAGAGCATCCTGGTGATCGACCACCAGGACCGCATTCGCCTCATCAACGAGTCGGCGGCGCGCATGCTCGGCGACGGCAAGGCGTATCCGGATGCGCTCCTCGGCGAAGCCTCGCCGCGGCTGCTGTATCTTCTCGAGCGGTGGCGGCAGAGCACCGGCGACACCGGGATCTTTCCCGCGGCCGAGCAGACCTTCGTCGGCGCCGACGGCGCGCAGATCATCCGCGCGCACTTCGCGCCGCTCGGCACCTCGACGCCGGCGCCCGTACTGGTGGTCCTCGAAGACACCAGCCTGATCACCGAGAAAGTGCAGCAGTCGAAGCTCGCGGCGCTCGGCAGGCTGAGCGCGAGCATCGCGCACGAGATCCGAAACCCGGTCGGAGCCATGAGCCACGCGGGACAGCTCCTCGCCGAGTCGCCTCATCTCGAGCCGCAGGAGCGCCGTCTGACGGAGATCATCCGCAACAACGCCGAGCGGGTGAGCGGTATCATCGACAGCGTCCTCAGGCTGTCGCGGCGCGAAGAGGCGCAGCTCGAGAGCCTGCCGCTGCAGGCCTGGAGCGAGGAGTTCTGCGAGGAGTTCGGCGAGACCATGCAGTGGCCGCGCGAGCGGCTCAAGGTGAGCGCCCCCTCCGCGGAGATCGAGGTCCGCTTCGACCCGAGCCAGCTGCGCCAGATCGTGTGGAATCTCTGCGAGAATGCCATGCGGTACGCTTATGCGGACCGGGAGGCCCTCACCCCGGAGTCCGTCATCGAGATGCGCTGCGGCCGGCTGACGTCCAACGGCCGCCCGTTCCTCGAGGTGGCCGATAGGGGGCCGGGGGTGGCGCGGGAGCACCTGGACCGTATCTTCGAGCCCTTCTTCACCGGAGGCCGGGGAACGGGACTGGGTCTCTTTCTGGCCCGGGAGCTGGCCCAGACGAACGGCGCCACGCTGCTCTATGAGCCGCGTCACGGCGGCGGCAGCATTTTTCGGCTGGTATTCGCAGACCCTCGACGATGGGAGGTCGAGACTTGAACGCACCTATGACGAGCGCCCGCCCCGAGCCGGCGAAGCCGGCGGTGCTGATCGTGGACGACGAGCCCGATTTGCTCGAGCTCGTCAGCCTGACCCTGAGCCGCATGAACCTCAGAACCCGCACCGCGCCTGACGTCGGCACGGCCAGAAAGCTCCTGAAGAGCGAGGCCTTCGACCTGTGCCTCACCGACATGCGCCTGCCCGATGGGGACGGGCTCGACCTCGTGGCCTGGATCCAGGAGAACCGCTCGACGGTACCCGTCGCGGTGATCACGGCTCACGGCAACGTCGAATCGGCGGTCCGCGCCCTGAAACTCGGGGCCTTCGACTTCGTGTCCAAGCCGCTCGACCTCGGCGTGCTGCGCAAGCTCGTGGGCAGCGCCATCCGCCTCGGCACGGGATCCCCCGACGGCTCGGCGGATCCGAGCGCCGCCCGGCTCATCGGCCACTCCGCCGTCATGGAGCAGCTGCGCGAGATGATCTCGCGGGTGTCCCGCAGCCAGGCGCCCGTGCACATCTACGGCGAGTCCGGCACCGGCAAGGAGCTGGTGGCGCGCATGATCCACGAGTCCGGAGCGCGCCGGGAAGGACCGTTCGTCGCCGTCAACTGCGGCGCCATTC
>DASZYK010000012.1:0-22851 GCA_035545455.1 Steroidobacteraceae bacterium | reverse complement strand
CGAGGCCGCGAAAGCGGTCGGACGGGTAATCGCCGAACGGACGAAGGCAGCAGGGGTCAGCAAGGTTGCCTTCGACCGCGCTGGGTTCCAATACCACGGGCGCGTGAAGGCGCTCGCCGATGCGGCCCGCGAAGCGGGTTTGGAGTTCTAATACATGGCACGACCTGAAAAGGGCCAGTCGGGCGACGAGTTCGTCGAGAAGCTGGTCGCCGTCAATCGCACGGCGAAGGTCGTCAAGGGCGGCCGGCAGTTCGGCTTCACGGCGCTCACGGTCGTGGGTGACGGCGCGGGCCGGGTGGGCTTCGGCTTCGGCAAGGCGCGCGAGGTGCCGGTGGCCATCTCCAAGGCGATGACCCAGGCTCGAAAGAGCATGGTGACCGTCGCGCTGCGAAACGACACGCTGTATTACGCTGTCAAAGGAGTTCATGGCGCCACGCGAGTGCTCATGCAGCCGGCATCGGAAGGTACCGGCGTCATCGCGGGCGGCGGCATGCGCGCCGTGCTCGAGTGCGCGGGCATCCGTAACGTCCTCGCCAAGAGCTACGGCTCGCGCAATCCCATCAATGTCGTGCGCGCGACGGTGAACGCGCTCGCGAAGATCCGCTCGCCGGAGGAGATCGCGGCGAAGCGCGGCAAGAGTCTGGAAGAGATCACGGGCTGACGCGCATGAATGCAGCACAACGCAAGGAGCTGAAAGTCACGCTCGTCAAGAGCCTGCACGGGCAGCTCGCCAATATTGCCGCCAGCGCGCGCGGGCTGGGGCTGCGCCGCATCCACCAGACGGTCTCCGTCACCGACACCCCGGAGAACCGCGGCATGATCCAGACCGCGGTGCACCTCCTGAAGGTCGAGCGCGCGAGCTAGACAAAGGGCCTGAATCACATGCGACTCAATACACTCAAGCCCGCCCCCGGCGCCAAGCGGCCCCGGTTGCGCGTGGGACGCGGTGCTTCCGCGGGCCAGGGCAAGACCTGCGGCCGCGGCGTCAAGGGACAGCGCGCGCGCAAGGGCGGCTACCACAAGGTGGGCTTCGAGGGCGGTCAGATGCCGATTCAGCGGCGGCTGCCGAAGGTGGGCTTCCGCTCGGCCATGGCGGCCACCCGCGCCGAAGTCAGGCTTGGTGAGCTCGCCCGGGTCGAGGGCGAGACCATCGACCTCGAGGCGTTGAAGAAGGCCGGCGTGGTGCCGGCGGAGGCCGAGCGCGCCAAGGTTGTGCTCTCGGGCTCGATCGGCAAGGCGGTGACGCTCAAGGGCATCAAGGTCACCAAGGGTGCGCGGGCGGCCATCGAAGCCGCCGGCGGCAAGATCAGCGACGAGGCCTGACGGATCTACGGCGGACCGCCGCAGGCCATCGTTTCAATCGAGACGGACCGCAAGACAGTTTAATCGTGGCGAAAGCGACACTCGGCAATCCGGCCGCCGCATTGAGCGAAGCTGCCCGCTTCGGGGAGATTCGCGCGCGCGTGCTGTTCCTGATCGGCGCCATGATCGTCTACCGCATCGGGACGTTCATTCCTGTGCCGGGCATCAACCCGGCCCAGGTGGCGCGCTTCTTCAGCGAGCAGTCGGGGACGATCTTCGGGATCGCGAACCTCTTCTCCGGCGGCGCGCTGTCGCGCATGTCGATCTTCGCGATGAACGTGATGCCGTACATCTCGGCCTCGATCATCATCCAGATGATGTCGATGGTCGTGCCGAGCCTGATCGAGCTGCGCAAGGAGGGGCAGGCGGGCCAGCGGAAGATCACGGAGTACACCCGCTACGGCTCGCTGATCCTCGCCGTGGTCCAGTCTTTCGCCGCCGCCGGCGCCCTGGTCAAGGGCGGAATGACGCTGATGGGCGGCGCGCAGTTCATGCTCGTCGCCACGGTCACGATGACCACGGGCACGATGTTCCTCATGTGGCTCGGCGAGCAGATCACCGAGCGCGGCATCGGCAACGGCATCTCCATGATCATTCTCGCCGGCATCGTGGCGCGGCTGCCCTCGGCGATCGGCGGCATGGCCGAGCAGGTGAGCAGCGGCGAGATGCAGGGCCCGTTCGCTCTGCTGCTCATCATCCTCGTGGTCGGGGTCACGGCCTTCGTGGTCTTCATGGAGAGCGCGCAGCGGCGCATCACGGTGAACTACGCCAAGCGTCAGGTCGGGCGGCGCATGTACGCGGCGCAGAGCAGCCATCTGCCGTTCAAGATCAACATGTCGGGCGTGATCCCGCCGATCTTCGCCTCGAGCATCCTGCTCTTCCCGGCGACGATCGCGAGCTTCGCCGGCACCGGCCAGGGCCAGGTCGCGACGATCATGCAGAACATCTCGGCCGCGCTCGGCTACGGCCAGCCGCTGCACCTCGTGATCTACGGCGCGCTCAATATCTTCTTCTGCTTCTTCTACACGGCGCTGGTGTTCAACTCCCGCGATACGGCGGACAATCTGAAGAAGTCGGGCGCCTTCATCCCGGGCATCCGCCCCGGCCAGCAGACCGCCGACTACATCGACAAGGTGCTGACGCGCCTGACCCTCTGGGGCGCCCTGTACGTCGCTGCGGTGTGCCTGCTGCCGGAGTTCCTGGTGTCGCAGCAGGGCTCGCCTTTCGCCTTCGGCGGCACCTCGCTCCTCATCGTCGTCGTGGTGGTGATGGACTTCCGCGCGCAGCTCTCGGCGCACCTCATGTCCCATCACTACCCCGGACTCCTGAAGAAGGCGAATCTCCTCGGGTACGGGCGGACCGGGTCGGGCGGGTAAGGCTATGAAAAGGCTCCCTGATCCGGCGCAAAGCGCCGCTGCACGGAGCGGGTCGCTTCGACCCGCAGAGATGGTGCGCGCAGCGCATGGCAACACAATCTGCTCGGCTACGGCCGCACAGGCTCAGGCGGGTAAACACCTATGAAAGTCAGACCCTCGGTCAAGAAGATCTGCAAGAACTGCAAGATCGTGCGCCGCCGGCGCGTGGTTTACGTCATCTGCTCCGACCAGCGGCACAAGCAGCGGCAGGGGTGAGGGCGGTGCATTCATCGACGACACTTGACGTGTCGTCGATCCGCCCGAGCGCCCGGCCCACGGATGGCCGGGCCGGGGGCCCCGCCGCCAAGGATGGCCAGTGGCACGGCCTTCTTAGGTAGTGAATATCGATGTTTTCAGTTAAAATACGACGTTTTTCCCGCGGTACAGCACCATGGCACGCATAGCCGGCATCAATATCCCGATGAACAAGCACGTGTGGGTCGGGCTCACGCACATCTATGGCGTGGGACGGGCGCGCGCGCGCAGCGCCTGTGAGGCCGCTGGCATCAACCCGCATACGAAGGTCAAGGACCTCACGGAGAGCGAGGTCAACGCCATTCGCTCGCAGATCGCGAAGTTCGCCGTCGAGGGCGACCTGCGCCGCGAGGTGTCCATGAACATCAAGCGGCTGATGGATCTCGGCTGCCACCGCGGCATCCGGCACCGCCGCGGCCTGCCGGTGCGCGGCCAGCGCACCCGCACCAACGCCCGCACGCGCAAGGGCCCGCGCAAGCAGGCCGTCAAATTGAATGCACCTCCGGGCAAGGCATGATGTCGACATTCTTCCCGGCGCCTTGCGCCGCTTCCCCGGCGGGGTCTGCCCTGGCGCACCCCGTCAAGACCCGCGCGCAGCGCACGAGGACATAAATGGCTGATCAGAAGCAGGGTGCCGCCGCCGCGACCGGCGGCGCCAAGAAGCCGAAGAAAGCGCGCAAGAACGTGCTCGATGCGATCGCGCACGTGCACGCCTCCTTCAACAACACGATCGTCACGATCACCGATCGCCAGGGCAACACGCTGTCCTGGGCGACGGCGGGCGGCTGCGGCTTCCGCGGCTCCCGCAAGAGCACGCCGTTCGCGGCCCAGGTGGCGGCCGAGAAGGCCGGAGTCGCGGCCCAGGAGCACGGTGTGAAGAACGTCGAGGTGCGCGTCGGCGGTCCGGGTCCCGGCCGCGAATCCGCAGTCCGCGCACTGAACAACTGCGGCCTGAAGATCACCAGCATCGCGGACGTGACGCCGATCCCCCACAACGGCTGCCGCCCGCCGAAGAAGCGCAGAGTCTGAGGTCGAAGCATGGCGCGTTATACAGGTCCGAAGTGCAAGCTCGCCCGCCGCGAGGGCACCGATCTCTTCTTGAAAAGCGGCGTCAAGCCCTTAGAAAGCAAGTGCAAGCTCAGCGTCCCTCCGGGGGGCATCAAGGGCGAGCGGCGCCAGCGCCTCTCCGACTACGGCCTGCAGCTGCGCGAGAAGCAGAAGCTGCGCCGCATGTACGGCGTGCTCGAGCGCCAGTTCGGCAACTACTACGAGGAGGCGGCCCGCCGCAGCGGCGCCACCGGCGAGAATCTGCTGAAGCTGCTGGAGTGCCGTCTGGACAATGTCGTCTATCGCATGGGCTTCGCGGCCACCCGCGCCGAGGCGCGGCAGCTCGTCAGCCACAAGTCGATCACGGTGAACAGCCGGCCGGTGACCATTGCCTCCTACCAGGTGAGGCCGGGCGATACCGTCGAGGTGCGGGAGAAGGCGCGCAAGCAGCTCCGCATCCAGAGCGCGATCAGCATCGCCCAGCAGGTGGGCCTCCCCGAGTGGGTCGAGGTCAACGACAAGGAGTTCCGCGGCGTCTTCAAGTCGGCGCCCGGCCGTGACGATGTCCTGCCGGACATCAACGAGAACCTGGTCGTGGAGCTTTATTCGAAGTAATCGGCCCCGGGCCTCTGTCCGGGGGGCCATCTGTTCTGGTTTGCGCCGGCCGCTACAGCCGGCAAGGTGAGACTGCAATGCAGGGATCCGTTTCAGAGTTCTTGAAGCCCCGCGTGGTGAAGGTGCAGCCCGTTGCCCCTCGCCAGGCGCGCGTCACCATCGAGCCGTTCGAGCGCGGTTTCGGCCATACGCTCGGCAACGCGCTGCGCAGGGTGCTGCTCTCGTCCATGCCGGGCAGCGCGATCACCGAGGCGGAGATCGAAGGCGTTCTTCACGAGTACACCAGCATCGAGGGTGTCCAGGAGGACGTCGTCGACATTCTGCTGAATCTCAAGTCGGTGGCCATCCGGATGCACTCGCGCGACAGCGCTGAGCTGCGGCTGCAGAAGAAGGGCCCCGGCCCGGTCACGGCGGGCGACATCCAGACGGACCACGACATCGAGGTGGTGAACCCGGAGCTCGTGATCGCCAATCTGACCAAGGCCGGCGAGCTCAGCATGACTCTTCGCGTGGAGCGTGGCCGCGGCTACCGTCCGGCCGCCGCGCGCGCCGTGTTCGAGGAGCAGTCGCGTCCCATCGGCCGCCTGCAGCTCGATGCGTCGTTCTCGCCCGTGCGGCGCGTGACGTACTCCGTCGATGCGGCGCGCGTCGAGCAGCGCACCGACCTCGACAAGCTGGTGATCGACATCGAGACCAACGGCACGATCGACGCCGAGGAGGCGATCCGCCGCGCCGGCGCGATCCTCAAGGACCAGCTGTCGGTGTTCGTCGATCTGCAGGGCGAGGAGGAGGCCACCACCAAGGTCTCCGAGATGCAGTTCGACCCGATCCTGCTGCGCCCCGTGGACGAGCTCGAGCTCACCGTGCGCAGCGCCAACTGCCTCAAGGCGGAGAACATCCACTACATCGGCGATCTGGTGCAGCGCACGGAGGTCGAGCTGCTGCGCACGCCGAACCTCGGCAAGAAATCGCTCACGGAGATCAAGGAAGTGCTGCAGAGCCATGGGCTGATGCTCGGCATGCGCCTGGAGGGCTGGCCTCCGGCGAGCCTGAAGCACGACGAGAGCCGGGACGTAATCTAAGGTCGCCCCATGAGACACCAACTGACCGGCCGGCAGCTCTCGCGTAACAGCGCGCACCGGCATGCCCTCATGCGGAACATGAGCGTGTCGCTGCTGCGGCACGAGACCATCCGTACCACGCTGCCGAAGGCCAAGGAGCTGCGGCGGGTGGTGGAGCCGCTGATCACCCTGGGCAAGAAGGACGGCGACGCCAACCGGCGCCTCGCGTTCGCGCGCCTGCGCGATGCCGAGGTGGTGGAGAAGCTCTTCGCGGAGCTGGGACCCCGGTTCAAGGCCCGTCCGGGCGGATACACGAGGATCCTGCGCATGACGCCGCGGCCGGGAGACTCCGCGCCGATGGCGCTGATGCAGCTGGTCGAAGGGCCGGCGGCCGCCGCCCCGGCCGACGAGGCGGGAGGCAAGAAGACCCGGCGGCGCGCCAAGGCCAAAGCCAAGAGCGCGAAGCCGGAAGCCAAGGCGAAAGCCGCCGCCGCCTGAGACTTCTCCGAGGACCCTGAATGACGCGCGGGCTCGCTCGAGCCTGCGCGTTCTTCTTTACGCCGTCACCGGCCATCCGCTAGGCTCAAGGCACCGTAAGGGGAGGTGCCGGACCATGAGTCTACTGGGTGAATTCAAAGAGTTTGCCGTCAAAGGCAGCGTGATCGACCTGGCCGTGGGCTTCGTGATCGGTGGGGCGTTCGGCAAGGTGGTCAGCTCGCTGGTATCGGACGTCATCATGCCGCCCCTGGGTCTGATCATCGGGCGGGTGGATTTCAGCAAGATGGCCCTGCAGATCGGAACCAATCCCAAGGGGGAGGCGGTGCTGCTGCAGTACGGGATGTTCGTGAATGCGATTCTCGCGTTCCTGATCATCGCGTTTGCGCTCTTCATGATCATCAAGGCGATCAACCGCCTCCGCCGCATGCCGCCTCCCGTGCCGGTGGCGCCGCCGCCGCCCACCAAGTCGGAAGAGCTGCTCGGCGAGATTCGGGATCTGCTGGCGAAGCGCGCGTAACCCGCGCGCCCCGCCGTCCGCTTTGGGCCGGCACGGACTCAACGCGCGCCGCGGTCACAGCGTGTCAGTATCCGCGTTCGGCGTGCTGGAGTGGGGCTCGTTCGGCAAGATCTGCGATTCGAGCAGAGCGCCCCGCGTAAGACCACACGCGGCGCAGCATCAGGATGAAGAGCGCCAGCACGAACACTACCGACGCGCACTCACTGAGCGAGAGCCCGACTCCCCAGGGGAACCAGATGCCCGGCACGCGGGCGGCTGCGAGCTCCGTGGTGAAGAGCACGGCGCCGATCGCCAGGACCGCGGGCAGCGCGTACCAGGCTTCACGGCCGCCGCGGCGCATCCCCTCCCAGGTGATCGAGGTAAACATCAACAGGAATGCCAGGCGTACCACCGTGATCAGGTAGCGCACCGCGCTGCTTGCAAAATGCGGGAATGCCGCGTGGTACAGCCAGGGCCGAGCCAGCAGCTGAGCCACGAGAAGAACGAGAGTCAGAGCGGCTGCCGCCTTCGGCAACCACTCGGGCCTCGTCACCTTGAACCAGCCTCGCCAGACCATCATCCACGCGCCCAGGTTCAGCGAGCCGGTGACCGCAATGATGAGGATCGCGAACTCCCGGACCGTCTCGATCCGGAACCAGAAGAAAAAGGCCTGATTGCCGCGTAGGATGCCGCTCAGCGTCAGAGCGGCGGCCAGCCAGGTGTAAGCTCGGTCGTCGCGATCGAAGAGCTGCAGATACAGCGCCATGATCGCCGCCAGAAAAAAGAGCAGCGCCGGGATGGCATCCACCGCATAACCTTCGAAGATCTTGAGCCACTGCAAATGGTATTGAGCGGCGATGGCATGCCACTCTCCGATCGCCGGGGCGATATGGATGCCGCCTGCTCCCGGCGCCGCCACGCCCCAGGGTCCCATCCATACCCTAATCGCGATCACCACGGAGCCGTCGCTCCGCGCTGGCGCTGGAAGCGCAAAGAACGTGGGGTAGTGATAACCATGGGCCGTTGGAGTGGGGCCCGAAAACTCGCCGACACCTCCCAGGAGCGTCCCGTTTTCGTAGATCTGGTAGGCGCTGTCCACAGCCCAAGGGCCCAGAAGCGCCAGGGACTCTCCCGCCGGCGTCCGCAGGCTCAGGCGAATGCGATACCAGGCATAGCCGTAATATCCGGGATGCCCCTTGGCGCTCCAGCCCGGCGCATAGTTCGGAAGGCCTACGTCCCCATCCGTGGCGCTTGCAGGCGCAGCAAGATCCACCGGCTCCCAACCGGAGTCATCGAATCCGCGATCGGCCCAATGGGGATTGTCTCCCAGGTGAAATCGCCAGGGCCCTGTCAGCTTCGCCACGGCTTCATTCAGGTCCACGGCGACAGCTCGGGCCTGCACTGTCGCGGCATGCGCGCTGGGCAGGAGCAGCAACAGCGCCAGCGAGAGAGCACGCATTCTCATACGGCAACCCGTGTCTCGAGCCGAAATCCGCGGAAGCCTGCTTCGTCCGCCGGGCGGTGCGCAACGTGCGCCCGGTCGTCTTGGCGAATGAGGATGCGCGTTCGGCGCGCCGCGCTCCGCTACCGCCGGCGCACGCCGCAATTTCAGCATGGCGGGTAGGCCCCGGCCGATGGGTTGTGCCAGCCTGCGTTGCCACTTCCTCGCGGCGCGCCTAACCTGTGTCGCAAGATGAGGCCAGGCCGGCTCCGGCGACACGTCATGCAATCGGATCCCACTTCGTGCGACGGCATTCCGGGTCTCAGCGCGGCCGCGCAGCTTCGCTTGGTCCTCGCCGTCGCGGTGCCGGTGTGCATCTTCGCGCTGCTGTGGAATCTTTCCGTCGCGCATCACTTTCTCATGTTGTCCGATCCGGCCGCGCGGTCGGACTTTATTGCACCCGCGGCGCGCGTGATCCAGCACGTCCTCCTGTTGCCGCTCCTCACCGGCGGCTATTTCATCGCGACGCTGCCCGCCACGAGCGCCGGGAGCCGCTGGGGGGTGTTGCTCAAGCAGTTGGCATTGCTGGCCGCTTTTTCGCTGCTCGTGCGCCCCGCGACCTTCCTGGCGATGCACCTCAGTCCGGGCGGCGCCGCGGAGCCTCTGGATCTCATGCACTTTGCGGACGCCATGGATCTCGACTCCTGGCTTTCGACCGCGCTCAACTACTCGCTGGTCTATGCGCTCGGACTCTTCATCCTGCTCGGGCTGATCGTGCTCGCCAAGTACCGCCAGGAGCAGCTGCGCGCCGCGGCGATGCGGGCCAACTGGCTGCAGGCGCAGCTCGAGACCCTGCGCGTGCAGCTGCATCCGCATTTTCTCTTCAACACCCTGAACACCATCTCCGCGCTGGTCAGCTCGCGGCCGGAGGAGGCCCGCGATCTGATCGCGCAGCTCGCGGCCCTGCTGCGGGACAGCATCGAAGGCGCGGAAGGGGAGCTATATCCGCTCGGCCGCGAGGTCGAGCTCGCCGACAGGTACCTGCGCATCATTTCCGCCCGCTTCGGCGCCCGCCTGAAGACGGCGCTCGCCGTCATGCCGGGACTCGGGGACTGTTCCGTGCCTCACGGCCTGCTGCTCACGCTGCTGGAGAACGCCGTCACCCACGGAGTCTCGATGATCGTCGGCGACAGCGATCTGTCTCTGAGCTGCTCGCTGCAGGAGGAACGGCTCATCATCGAGGTCCGCAACCGCTACGACCCGGATGCGGCACTCCCGCCGCCGCATCGGGGCGGCCTATCGGCTCTGTCGCGGCGGTTGAACGCGCTGTATGGCGATGCATCCGCGCTCGAGTACGGCGGCAATGGCGCCGGTGTCTGGTACACGCGTGTCGCATTGCCGGCGGACGGCATGCCGGCCGGGGCCGGCGCGGCAGGCGCCGTCCACGCGCGGGCGCAGAGGGTGATCACGTGATCCGCGCCCTGATCGTCGATGACGAGCCGCCGGCGCGCGGCCAGGTCCGTGAGTTTCTGAGTGCCGAGCCGGACGTGCTCGTGATCGGCGAGAGCGCCGACGGGGAGGATGCGGTGCGGCAGATTCGCGCGCTCGAGCCGGACCTGCTGTTCATGGATATCCGCATGCCGCGGATGTCCGGTCTGGAAGTGCTGCGCTCGAGCGCGCAGGCGCGCATGCCTTACACGATCTTCACGACCGCCTATGCCCAACACGCGGTCGAGGCATTCGCCGTAGAGGCGCTCGATTATCTGGTGAAGCCCCTGGAGCGGAGCCGGTTTCGCCAGGCGGTGGAACGGGCGCGGCGCTATCTCGCCCGCGATGCCTCGCTCATGCGGCGCATCGAGCCAGAGACCCTGCGCGCCTTCCTCGCGAGTCTCGAGTCGCTGGGCGGCGCCCGGCGCGAGCGGTTGGCGCTCAAGGTGGGCCGCAGGATCCGGCTCCTGGATCCGCACCTCATCGAGTACATCCGTGCGGATGGCGATTACGTCGCAGTGCATCTGCAGGGTGAGGAAGTGCTCAAGGCGCGCGACAGCATCGTGGAACTGCAGGCGCGCTTGCCGTCCGCAAGGTTTTTGCGCATCCACCGGTCTCTGATCGTCAACCTGGATCGCGTCAAGGAGCTGCGCTCCAACAAGCGCGGTGGCCATACCGTAGTGACGGCGAGCGGTCATCGTCTCGCGGCCGGGGCCACCTACGCGTCCGCCCTGCAGTCTCTCCTGGTCCGGTGACGCCCTCGGCGCAGGCGCCGGAGCCTTCCCGTTTGCCTTTCGAAGGGATCGAAGCGGCCTGTCCCGCCGCCGGTGCGGCCGCGGGCGGCGTACCGCCCTAGCTTGCGCCCGATACGGCGCGGAAGGCGTCTCGGGTCAGGTTCTCGCAGCCTGCCGCGGTCACCGCGAGATCGTCCTCGATGCGGATCCCGCCGAATTTCCTGAGCGAGTCGACGCGGGCCCAGTTGATGCAGTTCGAGCGTCGGTCGGCCCGGGCCGCGTCGAGGAGCTGGGGGATGAAATACAGGCCCGGCTCCATGGTGACCACGAAGCCCGCCTCGAGGACGCGGGTCAGACGAAGGTTGGGATGGCCGTCGGGGCGAGGGATGTCGCCGCCGTCCGGGGACCGCATGAACCCGCCCACGTCGTGGACTTCCAGGCCGAGGAGGTGGCCGATGCCATGCGGGAGGAAGACGGCGGTGGTTGCACTGGCGACGGCTTCCTCGGCGCTGCAGGTGAGGATGTCGGCCTCGCGCAGAACCGTGGCGAGGAGACTGTGGGCCTGCAGGTGCACTTCGCGCCAATCGACGCCCGCTCTGATGCCGGCGCAGAGGGATTGCTGCATGCGGTCCATCCGGCTGATCAGATCGGCGAAGTCGGGGTCTCGTCGGGAATAGGTGCGAGTGATGTCGCTGGCGTAGCCGGCGAATTCCGCGCCGGCGTCGATGAGGAGGGAGTGCCGCTCGGCCGGTGGGGTTCCTTCCAGCACCTGGTAGTGCAGCACGGCGCCGCCCTCGTTCAAGGCGATGATGGGGTTGTAGGGGAGGTCCTGCTCGCGCTGCCCGCAGGCGGCGAGGAAGGCGAGCTCGATCTCGAATTCCGAGGCGCCGGCCTCGAATGCCCGGGCGGCGGCGAGGTGGCCGCGGGCGCCGAGGCGGCTCGCCTGCCGCAGGCAAGCCAGCTCGTACGGAGATTTGGCGGCGCGGGGGAAATCGAGGTGCCGAATGAGGCCGGGAGGATTGATGCCCGCCACGCCCCACGACGCGAGCTCCGGCAGCGAGTCGCCCAGGAAAGCGGTGGTGCCGAGACTGGAAGGCAGGAAACGACGCGCCTCGCTCCGGTCTCGGCACGGGCGAATCTCGAAATGCCGAGTCCAGTAACCCTGCGGGAGGGCCGCCGGCTTGTACCAGTAGTCCTCGGGCTGATTGAACACCAGCAAGGGACGGCGGCTCGGCTCGAAATACAGGAAGCAGTCCGGGACGTCGAGCAGGGGGACCCAGACCTTGAAGGGCGCGTGGACCTCGAACGGATAGGTCCGGTCGTCCTGGAATATGGGCAGGAGCGAGCCGGAGTGAACCAGGAGGGAGGAATAGCCGCAGGCTTCGAGCGCCCGCGCGGTGCGCAGGCAGATTCCCTCCAGATGAGAGGCAAACAGCGCGTCCGGCGATGGGGTCTCGGTAACGGTGCCAACTTCGGCCATCTGGCGCACTCCGACGGTCAAAGCAACGGATTGTAAGCCTTTGAATCCGGTCGGGCTCCTGGGCGCGATCGGCCCGGGACGGGCCGCTTTGTCGTTTCCGAGCGACACCGAACGGCTCAGGCTGTTTAAAATCCCATGGTGACTCTATAAAATCCGGGCGCGCGACCCGTGAAGGACTCGCGGAACGATAAAAAAAATCGTTCAGAAAGCTTTCTTCGTATTGGCTCTCTCAACAAAGCATCGGGGTACCGATCGATGAACACCAAAGTTGCTCTTAGCGCGCTTGCTGCGGCACTGCTGCTGACGGCGTGTGCGAAGAACGATTCCACCAGCACCGAGCCCGCCGCCGCTCCGCCGGCAGCCACGCAGAGCAGCACTCCGGCCGCTCCGCCGGCCGCCGCTCCGTCGGACAGCTCCGGGTCGATGGCGAGCCCGTCGGACAACAGCGGCGCGGCTCCTCCGTCCGACAACAATGCCGCTCCGGCCAGCCCGCCTCCGGCCAACAACGGCAACCCGCCGCAGCAGTAAGCCGCCTCTGTCCCGGGAGGCAGTTCCAGCCTCCGGGGACCGGCTCACACGGCCTGGACGGATCGCGCGCGCGAGCCGTCCGGGCCGTGCTTCTTCGGGGCCTCGGGAAGTGCCGATATGACGGTCAGTGTTCGCGACGCGCGAGACACGGAAGGTGACCGGCTCTGGATCCAGAGTGTCTATCGCGACTACCTGGACGACCTGTCGCCGGGCACCGGGACTTTCCCCGCACTCGGTGAGGTCGGCCACCGCGAGCCCGACCAGCTCTTCCGCTGGTTCGGTGACCCCAACAGCTTCCCGCTCGTCATTCTGCGGTCGTCGCAGCCCGTCGGTTTCGCACTGGTCGTGCGCAGCGGCGCCGCCGCCGGCGCGACGACCGTCGGCCCGCGCGCGGCGATCGACTACCGGATGGCGGAGTTCTTCATCACCCGCGCCATGCGCCGCCTCGGCATCGGCGCCACCGCGGTGAGGCTCATCTTCAGCCGCTTCGCCGGCCGCTGGGAAATCACCGAGTATCTGCGCAACACCAGCGCCGTCAGCTTCTGGCGCCGCGTGGTCGCGGGCTACACACGCGGCAATTACCGCGAGCGGATCGTGAATGGCGAAGTGCGGCAGACCTTCGAGTCCGGCGCCGGCTGAGCGGGCGAGTTCAGGAGCGTTCGCGAGGCCTCGCGAGAATCTCCCGCAGCGCGTGCAGGGTTTTCAGCGGCGAGCGCTCCAAGGGACGTACCTCGTGATCACGGCGAGCGCGCATGGACTGCCTTCGGTCCCGGCATCCGGCTGGCGGTCGGGCCTGCCGCTCTGAGCAACGGCCGCAGATAGGCGCCGGTATGTGACCGCGGATTCGCCGCAACCTGCTCCGGAGTGCCCGCGGCGATGATCTCGCCGCCGCCTTCGCCGCCCTCGGGCCCGAGGTCGATCACCCAGTCGGCGCTCTTGATCACGTCCAGATTGTGCTCGATGACGACGATCGTATTGCCCTGGTCGCGCAGGCGGTGCAGCACATCGAGGAGCTGGGCGACGTCGTGGAAGTGCAGGCCGGTGGTGGGCTCGTCCAGGATGTACAGGGTGCGGCCGTGGGTCTGCCGGGCGAGCTCACGGGAGAGCTTGACGCGCTGGGCCTCGCCCCCGGAGAGGGTCGTCGCGTTCTGGCCGAGGTGGATGTAGGAGAGGCCCACGTCGGCCAGGGTCTGCAGCTTGCCGGCGACCGCGGGGACGTTCTGGAAGAAGCGCAGCGCCTCCTCCACGGTCATCTCCAGCACTTCGTGGATGTTCTTGCCGCGGTAGCGGATTTCGAGCGTCTCGCGGTTGTAACGCTGGCCCTTGCAGACATCGCAGGCGACGTACACGTCGGGAAGGAAGTGCATCTCCACCTTGATGACACCGTCGCCCTGACAGGCCTCGCAACGGCCGCCCTTGACGTTGAAGCTGAACCGTCCGGCGTCGTAGCCGCGCGCCCGCGCCTCCGGGACCGCTGCAAAGAGCTCGCGGACCGGAGCGAAGAGGTTCGTGTAAGTCGCCGGGTTGGAGCGTGGCGTACGGCTGATCGGCGTCTGGTCGATGTCGATCACGTGATCGATCTGCCCGAGGCCCTCGATCGCTTCGCACGGCTCGCCGGCGGGCGCGGAGGTGCGGCCGTTGATTCTCGCCACCGCGTGACTGAACAGCGTGTCGATGATCAGCGTCGACTTTCCGGACCCCGACACGCCGGTGACACAGGTCAGAAGTCCCAGTGGAATTTCCGCCGTGACATTGCGCAGGTTGTTGCCGCAGGCGCCGACGATCCGAATCTGCCGGTCGGGCGAGCGCGGCGTGCGCAGCCGCGGCAGGGCCACAGTGCGCTTGCCGCTCAGGTATTGGCCCGTCAGAGAAGCCGCGGAGGCTTCGATGTCTTCGGGAGTGCCTTCGGCGACGATGTGGCCGCCGTGCGCGCCGGCGCCCGGCCCGAGGTCCACGACGTGGTCGGCCTCGCGGATAGCCTCCTCGTCGTGCTCCACGACGATGACCGTGTTGCCGAGGTCGCGCAGGCGCTTGAGCGTGCCGAGGAGCTTGGCGTTGTCCCGCTGGTGCAGGCCGATCGAGGGCTCGTCGAGGATGTACATCACGCCGGTGAGGCCGGAGCCCACCTGGCTGGCGAGACGGATGCGCTGCGCCTCTCCGCCGGAAAGCGTGTCGGCGCCGCGGTCGAGCGTCAGATACTGCAGGCCGACATCGGCAAGGAACCGCAGCCGCTGGACGACTTCCTTCACGATCGGCGTTGCGACTTCGCCCCGCCATCCCTGAAGAGTCAGCGAGCGGTAGAGCTCCAGGGCATGACCCACGCTCAGCCGGGTGACTTCCGGGATCGCCCTGTCGCCGACGAACACGTTGCGCGCCGCGCGGTTGAGGCGCGCGCCGCCGCAGTCCGGACAGGTGCGCACGCCCAGGTACTTGGCGAGCTCGTCACGGACCGTGGCGGACTCGGTCTCGCGATAGCGCCGCTCGAGGTTCGGCAGAATGCCTTCGAAGGGGTGGCGCTTCACCGTGGCGCGTGCTTTCGCTTCGGTGTAGCGGAACTCGATCGCCTCTCCGCCGCTGCCGTACAGCAACACCTGCCGCACGCGCTCCGGCAGCTCCGTCCAGGGAACCTCGATGTCGAAGCGGTAGTGGCGGGCGAGAGACTGGATGAGCTGAAAATAGTGGGTGTTGCGCCGGTCCCAGCCGCGCACCGCGCCGCTCGCGAGCGACAGGTCGGGATGGGTGACGACCCGCTGCGGGTCGAAGAACTCCTGGGTGCCGAGGCCATCGCACGCCGGGCAGGCGCCGGCGGGATTGTTGAACGAGAAGAGCTTCGGCTCGAGAGGCGGCACGCTGTAGCCGCAGACCGGACAGGCGTGCCGGCTCGAGAAAATGAGCTCCTCCCGCTCCGGCTCATCGAGGAAGGCGAGGCGGGCGAGGCCGCCGGAGAGCCGCAGCGCGGTCTCGAGCGATTCCGCGAGGCGCTGCTGGACGTCGGGCCGCAGGCGCAGGCGATCGACCACCGCCTCGATCGTATGCTTGCGCTTCGGATCGAGCTGGGGCAGTCCCTCCATGTCGTGGATGCGCCCGTCGATGCGCGCCCGCACGAAGCCCTGATCCCGCAGCGAGTCGAGAATGTCGGCGTGCTCGCCCTTGCGGTCGCTCACCAGCGGCGCGAGCAGCGCGACGGCCGCGCCCTCGGGCAGCTTCAGCACCTGGTCGACCATCTGGCTGACCGTCTGCGCCGTGAGGTCGATGCCGTGGTCGGGGCAGCGCGGCGTTCCGGCACGGGCGTAGAGCAGGCGCAGATAATCGTAGATCTCGGTGACGGTTCCGACCGTCGAGCGCGGATTCCGGGAGGTGGCCTTCTGCTCGATGGCGATGGCCGGCGACAGGCCCTCGATGCTGTCGACATCGGGCTTGTCCATCATCGACAGGAATTGCCGGGCGTAAGCGGACAGCGACTCGACGTAGCGGCGCTGCCCCTCGGCGTAGAGGGTGTCGAAGGCGAGCGAGGATTTGCCGGAGCCGGACAGCCCCGTGATCACGATCAGCCGCTCCCGCGGCAGATCGAGGTCGATGCTCTTCAGATTGTGGGTGCGTGCCCCGCGGACACGGATCTCTTGCATGGCCCGTCAATTCGCAATCGATGAGCGCGGCCGCGGCGGCCGCGAAAAATCAAGCCTTCGAGTGTACCCGCCGGGACCCGTTTGGCCGAATAATCGGTCCTTCACGCAGCCTTTTCGGGTTCGCTATGGACCCGCGCCCGTCTACAATGGCGGCCTCTTCAAGAGGGCACACTCATGGCGCGCGGAGTCAACAAAGTCATCCTCATCGGCCACCTGGGCGCGGATCCCGAGACGCGCGCCATGCCATCGGGCAGCAGCGTGGCGAACCTTCGCATCGCCACCACCGA
Organism: Steroidobacteraceae bacterium; assembly: GCA_035545455.1. Taxonomy (GTDB): domain Bacteria; phylum Pseudomonadota; class Gammaproteobacteria; order Steroidobacterales; family Steroidobacteraceae; genus 13-2-20CM-66-19. Next base: position 6,518 of record DASZYK010000012.1, on the reverse strand, counting down.
GAGCTGGCGCGACAAGCAGAGCGGCGAGCAGCAGGAGCGCACGGAGTGGCACCGCGTCGCCCTGTTCGGCCGCCTGGCGGAAATCGCCGGCGAATACCTGCGCAAGGGCTCGCAGGTCTATATTGAGGGGAGCCTGCGCACCCGCAAGTGGCAGGACAAGCAGGGCAACGAGCGCTACAGCACCGAGATCGTCGGCAACGAGATGCAGATGCTCGGCGGCCGGGGCGGGGCCGGCGCCGGTGCGCCGGGCAGTGGCGGCGGCGCCTCGGGCGGAGCGCCCCGCGAGCCGATGCCGGACTATGCCGGACCGGGCGGTGGCGGCGGGGGCGGCGGGGGCGAGCGGGAGGACTTCGACGACGACATCCCGTTCTGAGGCCTCGGGCGCCGCGACGGAATGCGGCAAGTCATTGATTATAGAGGGTATTTCGCCCTGGGACACAGTTCTGCGCGCTGCCCGTGCGGGCGGGTGGCCGAAACCGTAGAATGTGCCACCCCCCGCTTATGTCCCGCCGCTACTTCATCAAGACCTTCGGTTGCCAGATGAACGAGTATGACTCCGCCCGGATGGCGGACGTGCTCGAGGCTGGCATCGGCCTCGCGCGCACGGAAGATCCCGCGGAGGCGGACGTGCTGCTGATGAACACCTGCTCGGTGCGCGAGAAGGCGCAGGAGAAGGTGTTCTCGCTGCTGGGGGAGTGGCGGGCGCTGAAGGCCAGCCGGCCCGAGGTGCTGATTGGCGTGGGCGGCTGCGTGGCCAGCCAGGAGGGCGAAGGCATTACGCAGCGCGCGCCCTTCGTCGACCTGGTATTCGGTCCCCAGACGCTGCATCGCCTGCCCGGCATGATCGCGGAGCTGCGCCGCACGGGCCGCTCGGTGGTCGACGTCAGCTTCCCGGAGATCGAGAAGTTCGATCGCCTGCCGGAGCCGCGCGCGGAGGGCGCGACCGCGTTCGTCTCGGTCATGGAGGGCTGCAGCAGGTACTGCAGCTTCTGCATCGTGCCGTACACCCGCGGGGACGAGGTCAGCCGGCCGTTCGAGTCCGTGCTGGAAGAAGTCCGTCAGCTCGCGAGCCAGGGCGTGCGGGAGGTGACTCTCCTCGGGCAGAACGTCAACGCCTACGCCGGCCCCATGGCCGACGGCGCCCTGGTGGATCTGGCCACCCTGATCCACCACGTCGCGGCGGTGCCGGGCATCGAGCGCATCCGTTTCACCACCTCGCATCCGCTCGAGCTCAACGACAGCCTGATCGAGGCCTTCGCCCACGTGCCGCAGCTCGCGAGCCATCTGCACCTGCCGGTCCAGAGCGGCTCCGATCGGGTGCTCGCGCTGATGAAGCGCGGTTACACCGCCATTGAATTCAAGGAAAAGGTCCGCAAGCTGAGGGCAGTGCGGCCGGATATCTGCATTTCCTCCGACTTCATCGTGGGGTTTCCCGGAGAGAGCGAGCGCGACTTCGAAGCGACGCTCGCGCTCGTTCGTGACGTGGGGTTCGATCAATCCTTCAGCTTCATCTACAGCAGGCGTCCGGGAACGCCGGCGGCCTCGCTGCCCGATGACACTCCGGCCGAGGTCAAGCAGGAGCGTCTCGTGCGGCTGCAGGCGCAGCTCGAGGTCCAGGCGCGCGCCATCAGCGAGCGCATGGTCGGCACCGTGCAGCGCGTGCTGGTCGAGCGGCCGGCGAAGAAGGACGGCCGCGAGCTCGCCGGCCGGACGGAGAACAACCGTTGGGTCAACTTCGGCGGCCCCGCTGAGATCATCGGGCGGTTCGCCCGCGTTGCCGTGACCGAAGCCTTGCCGCACAGCCTGCGCGGACGCCTGTGGCAGTAACCGTCCCTGAGGCGTTGCGCGAATTCGATCTCGAGCCGTCGGACAATGCGCGGCTGGCCAACCTCTGCGGCCCGCTGGATGAGAACCTGCGCCTCCTGGAGGCGCGCCTCGATGTCGAGATCCGCCGCCGCGGGGACAACTTCCGCGTGCTCGGCGCGCGCGCCGGCAGCGCCGAGGACATCCTGCAGGAGCTCTTCACTCTCGCGAAGGACGAGGAAGTCACGCCGGAGCGCGTGCATCTGGCGCTGCGCGAGCGGGAATCGGGCCAGGCACCGGCGGACATGGAGCCCGCCGAGCGCGCGATCCGTGTGCCGCGCGGCGGCATCCGCGCCCGCGGCCATCACCAGCGCGAGTATCTCGCCCAGATCCGCAGCCGCGACCTGACATTCGGCATCGGCCCCGCGGGCACGGGCAAGACTTATCTCGCCGTCGCCTGCGCCGTCGAGGCGCTGCAGGCCGAGACCATGCGCCGCATCGTGCTGGTGCGCCCGGCCGTGGAGGCGGGCGAGCGGCTGGGCTTCCTGCCGGGCGACCTCACGCAGAAGGTCGATCCGTACCTGCGCCCGATGTACGACGCGCTCTACGAGATGCTGGGATTCGACCGGGTATCGCGCTTCATCGAGCGCAACGTCATCGAGGTTGCGCCGCTCGCCTTCATGCGTGGCCGCTCGCTGAACGATTCCTTCATCATCCTCGATGAGGCGCAGAACACCACGGTCGAGCAGATGAAGATGTTCCTCACCCGCATCGGCTTCGGCTCGAAGGCGGTGGTGACCGGCGACGTGACACAGACGGACCTGCCGGCGGGCCGGCAGTCGGGCCTGAGTCACGTCATCGGTGTGCTGCGCGGCGTGGAAGGAGTCGCATTCACGTTCTTCGACGCCCAGGACGTCGTGCGCCACCCCCTGGTGCAACGCATCGTGCAGGCTTACGAGTCGCGTACCGCGGCCGCATCGCCGGTGCCGCCGCCGGCGCAGACCGAAGGGAAGCAGCCATGAGGCGGACTGTCGGGCGCGCGCGCGCGGTGCGCGCAGGCTCTCCAGCCGCCCGCGGGGCGGCTCCCGCGCTGCGCTCTTTGCGGGTCGACGTGCAGACGCGCGTCAGAGCCTGGGCGCCGCGCGCCAGGGATATCGCCGCGTGGGCGGGGACCGCGATCGGCCGCCGCGCCGCCGGGGGCGAGCTGGGCGTCCGCGTGGTGGGGTCAGCCGAAAGCCGGCGCCTCAACGCGCTTTATCGCGGCAAGGACAGGCCGACCAACGTGCTGTCATTTCCGCCGGCACCGCTGCCCGCTCCTGTGTCCGGCCCGACGCCGGCACGGGGGCGGCGGGGTATCGAGTCGCGTCCGCTCGGCGACCTGGTGATCTGCGCTCAGGTGGTGCGCACCGAGGCGCGTGAGCAGCGCAAGCCGCTCGAGGCGCACTGGGCGCACCTGGTGGTGCACGGCGCCCTGCACCTCGTCGGCTACGACCACGAGCGCGAGGCCGAAGCGAGACGCATGGAGCGCCGCGAGATCGCGGTTCTGCGCCGTCTCGGCTTCGCCAATCCCTACAGAATCTGATCCGATGGCCAAGGACATCAACACGACCGGAAAGTGGCTCAAGCGGCTGACGCAGACGTTCGCCGCGGAGCCGCAGGATCGCCAGCAGCTGCTCGAGATCCTGCGGGAAGCGCGCACGCGCGGGCTCGTCGACGCCGATGCGCTGGCGATGCTCGAAGGGGTATTGACGGTCGCTGATCTGCAGGTGCGCGACATCATGGTGCCGCGCGCGCAGATGGTGTTCGTGCGCCGCGACGACCCCGTCTCCCGCATCCTGCCCACCGTGGTCGAGTCGGGACACTCGCGTTTTCCGGTGATGGACCAGGACCGAGACGACATCGTGGGAATACTCCTCGCCAAGGACCTGCTGCGCCTGTGCAACGGCGAGGAGCAAGCGCGCTTCGACATCCGCGAGTTCATGCGGCCGGCGGTGTTCGTGCCGGAGTCGAAGCGACTCAACGTGCTGCTGAAGGAGTTCCGCGGCAGCCGCAATCACATGGCCATCGTCGTCGATGAATACGGCGGTGTCGCCGGGCTGGTGACGATCGAGGACGTGATCGAGCAGATCGTCGGCGAGATCGACGACGAGTTCGACGTCGAGGACGACCAGAACATCCGCAAGGAGGCGGAGCGTCTGTTCCTGGTCCGCGGGGTCACGCGGATCGAGGAGTTCAATGAATATTTCGGCGCGCATCTTTCCGAGGAGGAAGGCTTCGAGACCGTCGCCGGGCTTCTGATGAAGCAGTTCGGCAGGCTGCCGCGGCGCGGCGAGTCCGCGAGCATCGACGGATTCGAGTTCCGCGTCATGAGAGCCGATCGGCGCCGCATCGATGCGCTGCGCGTCGTGCCGCCGCATGACGTGACGCCGCCCGACGGCCACGCTCAGCCGGAGCAGGGCGAGTCGCACGCATGAGCTCGCGGCGCCTCGCTGCCGTTGCCGCCCCCCCGCGAGAGGACGCCGCGCCGCCGCCCCTGGGCGCCGCGAGGCGGCCGCTGATCGCTGCCCTCTCGGGTCACGAGGCGCTCGCGCGCAGGATCCTGGCGTTTGGCGCCGGCGCGCTCCTGTCGTGCTCCTTCGCGCCCCTGGAGTGGTGGCCGCTGGCGATCCTCTGCCCCGCGGCACTGATCTGGCTCTGGGAGGACGCTGCGCCGCGGGAAGCGGCCTGGACCGGGTTCTGGTTCAGCTTCGGGACCTTCCTTGCCGGTACGTACTGGCTCTATGTCAGCATCCACGTCCTCGGCAAGGCGCCCATCTGGCTCACGATCGCGCTCATGCTGGGCCTCATCGGCATCATGGCCCTGTACAACGCGCTGATCGGGTACGGGGTGGCGCGCTGGCTGCCGCGCGCGGGGGCCTGGCGCTGGCTGATCGGCATCCCGGCCGCCTGGTTGCTCATCGAGTGGTGGCGGGGCTGGTTTCTGTCGGGCTTCTCGTGGCTGTCGCTCGGCTACTCGCAGACGGACACCTGGCTCGCGCGGCTCGCGCCGATTCTCGGCGTCTACGGCATCAGTCTGGCACTGCTCGTGAGCGCGGGTGCGCTCGTTGCGCTGGTGCGCGGCACTCCGCGCGTCCGGCTCGCGGCAGCGCTGACGCTGGTCGCGCCGTGGATCGCAGGCGCAGTACTGGGTCCGGTACACTGGACGCACCCCTCCGGCCCCCCGGTCTCCGTGGCCGTGATCCAGGGAGACATCCCGCAGGAGGACAAGTGGCTCGAGACCTACAGCGACCGGATTCTCGACCGCTACCGCAGGATGACGGAATCGGCGCTCGGCACCCGGCTGATCGTCTGGCCGGAAGCGGCGCTGCCGGATCTCGCCAACAATCTGCTGCCCTATATCGCGGCCGTCGACCGGGAGGCGCAGGCGCGCGGCTCGTCGCTGGTGATGGGCGTGATACGCTCATCGGCCGACGGCAAGCGCTATTACAACTCGATCCTCGCGCTCGGCCGGCATGCCAGCTGGTACGCCAAGGATCATCTGGTGCCGTTCGCGGAGTTCTTCCCCGTGCCGGGCTTCGTGCGCGCGTGGCTGCGCCTCATGAGCCTGCCGTACGCCAGCTTCAACCGCGGCGGCACTCATCAGGCGCCGCTGCCGGTCGCCGGGCTCGAGCTCGGGCCGACCGTCTGCTACGAGGTGGCTTACGGCGGCTACATGCTGAACATGCTCCCGAAGGCCAATGCGCTGGTGAACGTCACCAACGATGCCTGGTTCGGCCACTCCTCGGCGCGCTATCAGCAGTTCCAGATGGCGCGCATGCGCACGATCGAGGAAGGCCGCCCGATGATCGTCGCCACCAATGACGGCATCTCGGCGGTGATCGGTCCGCGCGGCGAAGTGGTCGCTTCGGCGCCTTCCTTCGAGCCCTATGTGTTGAAGTCCTCGGTCACGCCCATGGCCGGGCTCACGCCCTTTGCGCGTGTTGGAAACTGGCTGATCGTGAGCCTCGCGGCGCTCGCACTGGCAGCCGCGCTCGGGGCCGGAGCCGTCCGGCGGCGCACGGGCACGTCGGGTGCTACCTCTCTTCCACCCCGGAGTCTTACATGAGCGTTTTTAGGCTCGCGCGTGCTCGCGCGGGATTGATTCCCCTGGCCCTCGCCGCGCTCGCCGCCGGGCCGGTGATGGACGCGCGGGCGGCGCCTGCCGCCGCGGGCGCGCAATGCACTTCCGGCGGGATGGCTTCGTTGCCGGACTTCTCGCCGCTGGTCTCCAAATACGGCCCGGCGGTCGTCAACATCGAGGTCATCGAGAAGTCGCCGGAGGGCGGCGCGCAGGGCAACGATCCGCTCAATGATTTCTTCCGCCGCTTCGGTATTCCGGCGCCGGGCGGCGGGCCGCCGCGTCACGAGCAGCCGGTGCGCGGCGCGGGCTCGGGGTTCATCGTGAGCCCCGACGGATACATCCTCACCAACAGTCACGTGGTGGAGGGGGCGAGCCGGGTGACGGTGCGGCTCGTCGATCAGCGTGAATTCCGGGCGAGAGTGGTGGGCTCGGACGAGCGGACCGATATCGCGGTCCTCAAGATCGAGGCGACGGGGCTGCCGGTCGTGCGGTTCGGCGATCCCTCCAGGATCCGGCCGGGACAATGGGTCCTCGCGATCGGCTCGCCGTTCGGGTTCGAGAACAGCGCCACCGCCGGGATCGTGAGCGCCATGGG
>DASZYK010000011.1:0-2632 GCA_035545455.1 Steroidobacteraceae bacterium | reverse complement strand
AGCAGATTCGCCTGGCGCAGCCCTCGAGCGCGGCCGACATCCTCAAGATCTTCCCCGGCCTCTGGGCGGAGTCGAGCGGCGGCGAGACCGGAGCCAACATCGAGATCGCGGGCTTTCCGGGCGGGGGCGATGCGCCCTATGTCACCTATCAGATCGAGGGCTCGCCGGTGTATCCCGCGCCGACCCTCGCGTTCATGGACAACTCCTCGCTCCTGCGCCTCGATGACACCATCGAGAGGATCGAGGTCGTTCAGGGCGGTCCCTCCGTCGTCTATTCCAACGGCCAGATCGGTGCCACGAGCAACATCATCCTGCGTCACGGCACGCCGGCGCCGCGCGGGCACCTCGCTCTCAGCCTGGGAAGCGAGGGACTCTACCGGCTCGACGGATTCTTCGGCGGGCCGCTGACCCCGGACTGGCTGGTGAGCATCGGCGGCTTCTACCGGGTGTCGAACGGCATCCGCGACCCGCAGTTCCCGGCCGACGAGGGCGGGCAGCTCACCGAGACGCTGTTTCACCCGATGGCGGGCGGAAGCATCCTCTTCTGGGCGCGGCAGCTGCACGACAAGAATCTCTTCATCACGGACATCCCGCTCGCCGTGAGTCCCGACGGCAGGACGGTGGCGGCGTTCCCGGGATTCGATCCGCTCACCGGCACTTTCGCGGGCAACGGGACGCGCGGCATCACCGTCGAGGAGTTTCCCTGCAACGTGCCCGGCTGCGCCCCCGGGACGGTCACGGCCGATCTCGCCGACGGGCGCGGATCCGACATCCGGCTGTGGGGCGCCGATCTCAACCTGGCGCTCGGAGCATGGACGCTGAGCAACAGGATGGGCTACACGGCGGGCCGCATGCCGACGCGTGCGCTCTTCAACAACTTCCCGCCGGAGACTCTCGACAGCTTCATCGGCGCCGAGATTGCCGCCGGCAACGGCGACCCCGCCATCATGGCCGCCACCGGCGCGGCACCATTCACCGCCGGCAGCGCCACCCTCGCGGGGAGCCCCGTCCCGCTTGCCGGCGCCACCCAGGTCGTCTCGCTCGGCTTCTGGATCGTGGACAAGCGGATCCGGGCGTTCACCGACGATCTGCGCTTCAGCCGCATGCTCTTCCCCGGCAATACCGCGACGCTCGGCGGCTATCTCGCCAGCTATTCCTCGGACGATGACTGGTATCTCGGCAACAACGAGCTCATGACCGCCACGCCGAACGCGCGGCTCATCGACGTGTCGCTCTATACCGCCGCGGGAACCGCGGGACCCGTGGGCCGGGTCACCCAGAACGGCATCCTGAGCGGCTCCTTCTATACCCTGGTCGATCATTTCGACGGCCGCAACGCCGCGGTCTTCCTCTCCGACCAGTGGCACATCGGTCCCTGGCTCATCGATGCCGAGTATCGGGCCGAGAACGAGGAGATCGACGGAGCGATCGAGGGCACCTCGACCGCGGACCTCGATGCCAATCCGCTCACGCTCTACAACAACCGCACGAGCATCGCCACCGGCCCGTGGTCACCCGCGACCTATGACCACACGCTCGGGTCATGGAGCGCGGGGGTCAACTACGAGATCAATCCGCAGATGAGCGTCTACGGCCGCATCAACGAGGGCGTGCACTTCCCGAGCTTCGACGATCTGCGCAACGGCACACCGCAGACCCAGCAGATCCAGAATTACCAGGTCGGCTACAAGGCCCAGACCGGCTCGATCTATGCCTCGATCGACGCCTTCCACCGGCTCTTCTTCGGCGTGCCCTTCCAGGCTTTCCTCGGCAACGGCACCCAGGTGATCGCCTCCTACGGCGCCACCGCCTGGGGCCTTGATTTCCAGGCCGACTGGTTCCCGCTCGAGCGGTTGAGCCTGGGGCTGACGGGCGACTGGCAGCACTCCGTGTACACGCACTTCAGCTCCTTCGCCGGGCAGGGGGGCACAAGCGGATTCGACAACGACGGCAACATCCTGCAGCGCCAGCCGCGCCTGCAGCTGCGGCTGACGCCGCAATACACCATCCCGACCTCCTGGGGCGAGATCAGCGTGTTCGCGACGGTGAGCTATGTTGACCTGCGCTACTCAGATCCGGAGAACACGCAGGTTCTGCCTGCCTATACGACACTCGATGCGGGCATCGTGACCAGTGTCGGCCCGCACCTCGAGGTGCGCGTGCAGGGGACCAATCTCACCGACGCGCTGGGACTGACGGAAGGCAACTCGCGCAGCCTCACCTCGGGGATCGCGACCGGCGTCGAGATGGCCCGGCCGATATTCGGCCGGGAGGTGCGGGCGCAGCTGCGCTATTCGTTCTAGCCCGCGGCGGCGCGCGCAAGCCGCGGCGCCGGGCTCCTCACCAGGCGTTGAAGATGCTGCTCACGAGATCGCTCGCCAGGCCGAAGCCCGCCCCCATCCCGAGGCCGGACATGACGTTGCTCATGAATCCGCCGCCGGTGCCGGCGTAAGGCTGGGCCGCCCAGCCGCGCGTCGGGTAGGTGGGCTGCGGGAGCGTGCTCACGTGGGTCTCGAGCGAGTGGATGTATTCCGCCATCTGCTGGATCAGCATCAGGGCCGACTGGTTCTGGCGCTGGATGGCGAGCGCCGCCTCCCGCAGATCGAGGATCAGCTCGCGCGACAGCGTCGGA
>DASZYK010000010.1:0-7253 GCA_035545455.1 Steroidobacteraceae bacterium | reverse complement strand
ATGTCAAATAATGATGTCAGCCCCGTGCAATTGAACATTGACGGCCATCTGATCCCCGGGGAGGTGCGCGCCCTTTACAGTGAGGGAAAGCAGGTTCCTGCGGATCTTTTGGTCGGCTCCAATTCGGATGAAGGCGTCAATCTCGCCTTCGGTCCTCCAGAATCTGCGGCCGCATTCAGGGCCGGCGTGCGGATACGCTATGGCGACTTTGCAGCACGGTTTTTGAAATTGTACCCCGCGAACTCCGATGCCCAAGCCAGGCAATCGCAGCTGCGCCTCAGGTCCGACGATGTGAGCTGGCGGATGGTGAGCTGGGCACGATTTCAGTCGCAAAGAGGGGTCCGGCACGTCTATCTTTATCGTTTTTCGACCGTTCCGCCGTTTCGCCCCTGGGCACAACTTCACGCCGCCGGTCATGGCGCAGAGCTCCCTTATGTCTTTGGCTTCCCGCCGGTTGAGTTGTTATTTAAAAACGAGCCGGCGGAGGAGGCGGCGCTTCATGCCCGGATCGAAGATGAGATTCAGTCTTATTGGACCAATTTTGCCAAGACCGGCGATCCGAACGCACCCGGGCTGCCGCCGTGGCCGGAATTCAACGACGAGTCGGAGCAGATTCTGAACATGGGCAATACCTTCCGTGCCGGAGGTCTTCCGAACCAAGCCGCACTGGGACTATTGGATACCTACCACGATTCCCCATAGCCCAGGCTCAGGCTGGGCTCAGCGGCTATCAACGCGGTTTCACCCCGCAGCGATTTCGCGCGCGACCTGCCCGCGCCGGGTCTCTCCAGCCGGCTCGCTCGCCGGCATTGCCGTCGCGGGCTCGATGAGCCGCACATGGGTCAATACGATGCGATCACGCGGAAGCGCCGGCAGGCGGGTCCGGTCGATGCGCAGGCTCTGCTGCGTGAGATCGAAGCGCAGGCGCTCGACCAGGAAGCGCAGCGACGCTTTCATCAGCTCGATCGTGAGCCATTCGCCCGCGCAGCGATGACCCGGACAGTGGTCTCCGCCTCCCTGCGGAATGAAGGTGAACGGGTCGGCGGCCCAATGGGCGAAGCGATCCGGCCGGAATTCGTCCGGCGCTTCCCAGGCCCGCGGGTCATGGTTGGTGGAGGTGATGTCGAGGAGGACGCGCCGCCCGCGCTTGAACTCGTAGCCATGCCATTCGAACCGCCGGCGCACGCGTGCGAATACCGCCGGGAAGAATGGATAGAAGCGCCGAACCTCCTGCACGAACCACTCACAGGCCGCCGGATCCCCGGTGATCCGCTCGCGCCATTCGGGATGCTCGTTGAGCGCGTGCACCAGAAAGACGATGTACACGGACACGGCCACTGTCGGGCGCAGGAGGTTCAGGATCTCGACCGCAGCAATTCGCGCGGGCAGAAGGCGGCCATGCTCGTCCTTGTGGCTGGCAATCATGCCTGCGGGACTCTCAATGCCGGGACCTCGGGGCGCGCGGCGGATACTGCGCACCCGCTCCGAGATCCAACGCTCCGCTCGCGAGCGCGCCCGGCGCGCGCGCAGATGTCCCCAGGGCAGAGCGCCCGCACTGTCGAAGAGCGCGGCGAGATCGCCGGCCCGCTGGCGCAGCTCCGGCTCGCACAACGGCAGCCCGGCCCATGCGCAGACGGCGCGCGTCAGGAGCACGTGCAGCTCATCGTACAGCACCACCCGATCGTCGATCGCCCATTGCCGCGCCGCCGCTTCCCACTGCCCAACGGCGAGCTCGGCGAGCTCGCGAACACGGCCGGGGGTCATGATCGACATGAACATCCCCTTGCGCCTCCGGTGAGCCTCGTCATCGAGGCCCTGCACGCCGCGTTTGCCGAAGAGCGTGGCGCGCACGGGCTCCGGCGTCGCGCCGTGGCGCTTGAAACGCTCGCGGTCGTAGATCAGCGCGGCTGCCTCCGGCCCGCTCATGCACAGCACGCGTCTGAGCAGAATGCGGGCCTCGAAGACGTCGGTGCGCTCGCGGCGGCAATGCTGGCCGATGAACCCGTAAGGGTCCCGGAGCAGGGCACGGGTGCTGTCGAAGCGCTTGATGCGCGGAATGCGGTTCGCCATGAGCGTGCTCCTTGCGGCGGTGGAGGCCGGGCGTGGACGTGCGCGCCTTCTCATAGAATGCGCCCGGGCCAACAAGGCTCCCGTCTCGAGCGGATCAGGCGGCTGCGCGCACTCGGCTAGCCGGAGCGGCCGCTCGCCAGCCGGTTGCGGGGGCGGCGGAAGCCGCGTCTCTCGATGAGTTGCCACACCAGGAGCGCCGGCAGTCCCTTGATCAGGTCGCGGGCGCGCTTGACGAGGGAAAGAGCGAGGGCGAGGCCGGCAGGCAAGCCCAGCAGGCCGCCGACCAGCACGTACGCTCCCTCCTGCACGCCCGCATTCAGCGGGACGAAAAAGATGATGCTGCGGGCCGAGGTCTCGAGGCTCTCGATCACCAGCACGCTGGCCACGCTGAGCGGATGACCCATGAGGCGAAGCGCGATCCATGTCTCCATGGCGCCGACCACCCAGGCCGTCAGATGCAACAGGACGGAGGCCAGGAAGGCACGGTGATGAGAATGAATCTGCAGTATCTGATCGTGCAACGTCCGGTCGGCTTCCGACTGCGGAGCGCGCCGGCGCCGCCTGATCCAGTCGAGCGGACGCTCGATCAGCCGGAAGAGTCCCTTCCTTTGCGCGATGAAGAATCCTCCGAACTGCACCGTCATGATGGGTATGCCGAGCGCGATCCACCCCAGGTCGCGCGAGCCGGGACGGACCGCGATCAGCAGCGCCAAGCCGAGGATGGCGTAGAGCAGCTGAGCGAACAGCTCCGCGGTGACATCGACGATGACGCCCGCGCCGGCGAATGCCGTGCCGCGAAGCCTCAGTATTCGCGTCGCTACGAGCTCGCCGCTCACGGGCAGGATCGGAACGACCCCGTCCGTGCCGTCTCGGACCCAACGGAGCCACACGTAAGCGCGCCAGCTGTCGGCAAGTTGCGGGCGCAGCAGCATCCACCAGGCCAGACCGCAAATAAGGGTAGGCAGGGCGTGATAGAGCGTGATCGCAACGAGGCCCGCCCAGCCGACCGACTGCAGCGCGCTCAGCACGTCGCTCCAGCCGTGAGCGATGACCAGGTAGGCGCCGAGCCCGAGCCCGGCCAACGCCATCAGGGCGCGTCCCCAGCTCACGTGCAGTCTGGAATCAGCCGAAGCCTGCGAATCGGTCATGCCCGCTAGGGTATGCCGCTCGAGGTCCGTCTGCGGCTGATTTGGAGACCGGAATGACCGCTCAGCCGGGCTCGGCGCTGTCTTCGGTGATGATTCCCGCCGGCAGAACCAGCGTCGGCGAGTCGTCCTGCCCGGCGCCTGCTTGCTCGGGTGGAAGCACGCCGCCGCTCTCGGCGCCGAGGCACTGGAGCGCATCCTCCGGCTCCACCGGGCCGCAGAAGAAGTTTCCCTGACCGAAATGACAGCCCATCTCCTCCAGGGCATCGGCGGTCGCCTGCGATTCGACCACCTCGGCGATCGGCGTCAGACCGAGGCTCGAGGCGAGCTGCACCATCGCCGATGCGAGGCTCGCGCCGCTGTGCTGCGCGGGGCTCGCGCCCACCCAGGGCCGGTCGATCTTGACGTAATCGAAGGGAAAGAGCTGCAGGTGATTGAGCGAGGAGTAGCCCGTGCCGAAGTCATCGAGCATCAGCTCCACCCCTGTCTGGTGCAGCCGCTCGAGCGTCTGGCGGGCGGCCACCACGTTGCTGATGAGGCCGCCTTCGGTGAGCTCGAACTTGAGCGTGCGCGGAGGTATCGCGGTCTCGGTCAGCTGTCCGGAGACGTAATCGCTCAGCTCCGGATCGCGCAGCGCCGCCGCCGAGAGGTTGACGCTCAGATAGAACTCCGTTCCCGGCGGCAGGCGCCGCCGCCACTCCCTCGCGAGCGCGCAGACCGTGTGGATCGTCCAGCGGGTGATCGGCACGATGATCCCGGTTTCCTCCGCGATCGGCAGGAACCTCTCCGGCCCGAGCATGCCCTCGATCGGGTGCAGCCAGCGCAGCAGCGCCTCCGCACCCACCGCGCGGCGGCCGCGCAGCGCGACGATCGGCTGAAAGAGGAGCTTCAGCTCGCGGCGCTCGAGGGCGACGAACAGGTCCGCCTCGAGGCTGACGAGACTCGCCGAGTCCCCGCCCATCGAGGGCGAGTAGGTCACGCAGGTAGCCTCCTCCTGCCGCCGGGCGACGGACAACGCCACTTCCGCCTCCCGCATCAGCTGCTCGGCCCGCTGCGGCCAGCTCTCGAGGCAGCTGATGCCGATGCGGGCGGTGATCGCGAGGCGGTTGCGGCGCAGCTCGAACGGCTCCTGCAGGACCGCCTGAAGATCGGCCGCGAGCCGGGGCGCCGCTTCCTTCGAGCCCAGATCCCGCACGAGCAGGGCGAACTGATCGCCGCTCCAGCGAGCCAACATGCAGGAGGACGCGACCGCTGTCCGGAAACGATGGCCGGCCTGGACCATCAGCTCGTCTCCGGCGGCATGGCCGAGTGTCTCGTTGATCAGCTGGAAGCGGTCGATGGCGATCAGGAACACGCCGATGCATCGGTCGCGGCGTGCACGCAGCTCACGCAGGGCCCGATCGAGCTGGTCCATGAAGCAGTAGCGGTTCGGCAGACCGGTGAAGGCGTCGTGAAAGCGCGCGCGGTCGACGCTCTCCTGGAGGCTCTCGCGCTGCGCGATCTCACGCGCGAGCCGCTGATTCGCGGCGTGCAGCTGCCGGCGCGAGGCCGCGAGCGAGGCGCGCAGGCGAAGCGTGCGATGAGTGAGGTCGTGCGCGGTGAACGTGAGCAGCCAGGCGATGAGGGCAAGCAGCCCGATGTCGGTCGCGAGCGTGGCCGTGGGATACCAGCCCCCGCGGGGGCGGATCTGGAATGTCAGCTCGCCGCGTGAAGTGAACGCGTATCCCGGCGGGGCGTGGATCACGCTTGCCGCCGGATCGCGCAACGGGTTGGCGCTCGAGGCGACGAATGTTCGCGCGTACCCGCCCGCGGCGTCGGACTGCACGAGCGCGAAGTCGTTGCCGGCGCCCGCGGCGCCGGCGAGGTCTGCGCGGGCCAACAGGCGATCGAGACTCGCATAGGCTACCGCCCATCCGCCTGCGGATGCCGAGCCGGAGGCTTTCGGGCGCGCGAGCGGCGCTCGCGCCGCAACCAGCCACGTACTTCCCTCGCGCACGGGCCCGAGGAGAGCCGAGGCGGGCACGCCGCGGGCAGTGGCGGCGGCCCGCCACTCACTCACGATCGACTTCGCCACGGCGGCGCCGGCTGCATCCGGGGCGGTGACGCTTCCGTTGGCGGCCCATCTGAACACCTTGAAATCAGGTGCCGGCGGGCGACCGGATGGCCGGCTCGCCGCGGCTGTGCGCTCCGCGCCCGGTCGCGCGTATCGGCCCGCGGCGCGCGCGGCGCTCGATGCATGAGTCGCGAGGTCCCCGAGCTGCCGCTCGATTGCGCGGGCGCACCGTGCCGCCGCTCCTTGCGCCGCGACCCGGGCCTCCTCGGCGCGCTGTTGCACGCTGAGAACGACCAGACGCGAGCCGGCGGCTGCGACCGTCGCGAACACCAGGACGGCGGGAAGCCAGGCCGTCCGGCGTCCGAGCATCCGGTGCAGGTTGAGGCTCAAGTAGCCGATCTCCCGACGTGCAGCGTGCAAACGACCGTGAGCGTGATCCGCCGCTCGCCGGCCACTTTCAGGTAATCGGCCAGAATGGACCAGTCGCTGCGCGAGAAGTCTTTCGACAGGCCCACATAGCCTTCGCGCAACTGAGGCGCCGGTCCGGTGAGCCCCGTGTACAGGTTGACGACCGGCGGGGCGACGTGCCCCGTCGCGCCACCCAGCACCCAGTTCGCCAGGGAGCCGTAATGGTCGATGCGCAGGGTCTCGAGCTCCGTCCCGAGATTCCCCGTCACGGAACGCGCGTACGAGACCGTCGTCTGCAGGTGAGGAGTCCACAGAAACCCCAACGCGACCTTGGGCAGCGCGCCATGGGTCGTGTCGACATCGAACTGGCGGGCCTCGAGCTGCACCGTCAGCTTGCCGCCGAACGTGCCGGTGAGGTCCGCGCCCTCAACGTTGTAGTCGAAGCGGCGACTCTGGCCGTTGGCGGCGCCGATGTTGCCGCTGCCCGCGTGCGCATCGCCCGAGAACGTCCACCTCGCACGCGGCCCGCCGGTGCTGATGGAGCCGGAAAGCGATCCGAACGCCCAATGCGCGTCCGCGAGCTTCTGGTATTCACCGGCGATTCCCACGACCCCGGCATTGAAGTTGTGCAGCCAGGTGAGCGAGCCTCCGCCGCCGCCGGTCGCGCCCGTCAGCGTCGAGCCGTTGGCGCTGATGACCAGACGGTCGCTCGAGGGAGCGGACGGCGCCGCGGGGGCGTCGACGGGCGTGTCGACCGCGGCGGCAGGCTGGGACGAGAGCCAGTACGCCGCGAGAGCGGCGAGCGGTGAGTATCGCAGTGGTCTCATCGTGTCCTCGTCAGTGTGGCGCCCGGCAGGTGGGCGCCGAGGATCGGGCCGTCCAGAGTCTCCGCTCGCGCGACGGGAAGGAAGGCGATCACACAGATCCGCTCCTGCTCACCGGGCAGCGCCACCGCGGTGCTGGTGACCTGAAACACGCGTGGCAGGATGCGCACGTGCATCTTGCGCTTGCCGGTGAGACCTGGCTCCCACCAGCGCGGCGGCGAGTCCGGTTGCGCGAGCAACTGCGACGCGTCGGCTCCGATTCGCGTTGCCGAGAAGAGCGCCAGCGCCGGCTTGTTGAATGCGCGCACGCGGTCCTGGGAATCGACCACGACGATCGCCTGCTCGGCGACTTCGAACGCAGCGCGGACGGCGAACGCCTCCGCCGTCTCCTCGATGAGAACGAGAGCCAGCCGCCGGCCTTTGTACGGGATGTGCTGCACGCTGACGCGGGCGACGGAAAGCTCCGCGCCGCGGCGAAGCACGACGTGTTGAGCCACGCCGCCCGTCCCGTTCACGAGCTCCTCGACCACCTCCGGATAGGAGAATTGAATCACCTCCGTCAGCTTGCGCCCGACCGCCGGCGCACCGCCGGCGCAAAGGGACCCGAGCTCCTCGCTCTCCGAGACGACCTGGAACGTGCGGGCATCGATGAGCGCGGCGGGCAGTGGCAGCTCCTCGATCAGGCTCGCCCACAGCTGCTGCCCGCGCTCGGCCTCGCCCCGTGCGCCCGCGAGGTCCGCATGGAGGCGATCG
>DASZYK010000009.1:0-9835 GCA_035545455.1 Steroidobacteraceae bacterium | reverse complement strand
CTCGGATGCGATCGCCATGAAAACACACGTCGACGTCGATGGCAGAGTTCTGGAAGAGGTCATGCGAATGGGGAATTTCGCGAGCAAAAAGACCGCCATCAACACGACGCTCGCCGAATATCTGCTCAAGCTCAAGCGATTGGATCTTCTGGCCATGCGTGGAAATGTTCCATGGGTTGGCGACCTGGACGCCCTGCGCGCGGATCGCCGGGACAGACGATGATCCTGGTCGACAGAACGCCATCGGCGGCGCCTTTCCGCTCAAACGTGTGCCAACTCGTCTGATGGTTCACGATCCCGGAATCTGTTACACAGCCTCGGCAGCCATGCTCGCGGCCGCCGGCGCTTGAAATAACGCGGGCGACTGTGGTCAAGGTACAGGAACTCAACGTATATCCGCTCAAATCCGGGCGCGGGATTGCGCACGCGCGCGTGCGCCTTGGCGATAGAGGCCTCGAGTGGGACCGGCACTGGCTGGTGGTCCGCGAGGACGGCATGTTCCTCACCCAGCGTACCCACCCGTTCCTCGCGCGCATCGTCACGGAGCTCACCGGCGAAGGCCTGCGCCTGACATCCGAGGGGCTGAAGCCGCTGATGCTGCCTCTGGCGCCGCAAGGCTCCGCTCGTCCGGTCCGCATCTGGAAAGACGACTGCGAAGGGTTGGACCAGGGCGATGAGGCCGCAGCCTGGGTGAGCGCGATACTCGGAGAGCCCGTCCGCGTCGTGCGTACCCCGGCTGCACCCGATCGCAGGGCCAGGCCCGAATTTGCCGGTCCCAACCCGCCGCCGATCGCGTTCCCGGACGGCTATCCGGTCCTCATCTGCAACCGCGCCTCGCTCGACGATCTCAATCAGCGGCTCCCCGAAGCCGTGCCGATGGAGCGCTTCCGTCCCAATCTCGTCCTCGAGGGCCTGCCGCCCTTCGCGGAGGACCGGATCGCCTCGATCGTGATCGGACCGGTCGTGCTCACCCTCGTGAAGCCCTGCACCCGCTGCATCATCCCCTCGACCGATCAGCGCACCGGCATCCGCGGATTCGACCCCGTGTCGGTGCTGCGCACGTTCCGCTTCGACCCCAAGCTACTCGGCGTCACTTTCGGTGAGAACGCCGTCATCAGCCGCGGCGTCGGCGAATTCCTCGAGTGCGGCATGGAGTGCCGGATCACATACGAGAATTGATCTTTCCGGGCCGGCCCGATACCGTGCCAGCCCGCCCATGACGGACTGGGGTCCCGGACGATGAAGAGAACGGCACTGCTGCTGGCGGCCACCTGTATCGCATCGCAAGGAGTGGCTCACGCCCTCGGCGTCTCTCCCTATCTGCCATTGAATCTCGACCCCGATGTCGAAGCCCAGGTGGAGCGGGTGCTGATTCTGGGTGACAAGCCGGTCATGACCCGCCCCATCCCGGCCGCCATGGTGCTCGAAGCGCTGCCGAAGGCCTGCCAGGTCGATCGGCCGCTCTGCGAGAGCGTGCGGCACTATCTCGACCGGTACATGCATACCACGGACGTCGAGTTCACGAGCGTCTCGCTCGCCGCGACCTCCGGCTCATCCAACATCACGCTCCCGAACCAGCACGGCGAGAAAGCCCAGAGCCCCTACCAGGTGGCCGCGGCGGCGTACATTCAGCCGAATTCCTACATGCTGCTGAACGTCGGCGGCGTCGCCTACCAGCACCGCGCGACGCCCACCGGGACGATGCTGAGCCTGGGTTTCGACTGGGCGCAGCTCGACATCGGCTGGCGCGATCACTGGTGGTCGCCGATGACCGACAGCGCGATGCTGATCAGCACGGAAGCGCCGACGATGCCCTCCATCACGCTGTCGAATTACCGGCCGCTGACGCGCCTCGGACTGCAGTACGAGGCGTTCGTCGCGCGCATGTCGGAGTCGGACCGCATTCAGCTCACCAACGGCAGCCTGACCCGCGGTTACCCCAAGATGGGTGGCATTCGCCTCGGCATGGAGCCGGTGAGCGGCTGGTCATTGTCGTTTCAGCGCGTGCTCTTCTGGGGCGGCGGCGCCGCCGGCGGTGAGTCGCTGTCGGACATCCTGCAGGCGTTCATCAATCCGAGCAAGGCGCAGACCTCGGGCTTCAACAGGGGCACGCATGTCGTCGGCAAGCAGGAAGCCTCCATCACCAGCCGGTTCATCTTCCCCGGCCGCGTGCCTTTCTCCGTGTATTTCGAGTACGCGGGCAATGACACCCTGGCGGGGCACCCGCCTCTCTTCGGCAAGGCCGCACTCGATGCCGGGATCGACTTTCCGCGCATCGGCCCATTCAGCCTGACCTATGAGTTCGACTCCTGGTCACCCACCTGGTATGTGCATGGCGCCAGCAACGTGCAGACGGGTTACCTCGACGGCCTCACCAACTATGGCGCCGCCATCGGCGGCTGGTTCGGAGACCAGCGCGTGCTCGCCACTCCCAACAGTGTTGCCGATGCCGTGGGCGGTCGGAGCAGCATGCTGCGCCTGGGCTGGGAGCCGTCCTTCGGCGGCCTGATGCAGCTTCAGCTGCGGGCCCTGGACAACCAGACCCATGTGCTGACTTCGTCCTACCCTTACCAAAACGAATATCTGGGGTCACTGAGCTATTCCTATCCCTGGAAAGACTATGCGGTGGGTGCCGAGGTCGATACCGGCCGAGACGTCTTCGGGAGCCATTACCTGCGGATCCAAGGCTACCTGCGCGACGGGGACGCGTTGCTGCGCGGCAGCGGCGGCGATTCCGAGACGGCTGCGTTCGCGGGCGAGCGGCCGGCAGGAGACGAGCTCTATGTCAGCGCCGGCGCGGACTATTACCGCACCTTCATCAACCTGCATGTAGTCACGCCCTACTACACGAAATGGAGCGGCGGACCTTACCTCGCCCTGGGCGCCCGCCGGCAGGTCTCGACGCACCAGGACCTGGGTGTTGCGCTCGAGGCGGACGATGTCAGCGGTCGTACGCTCCTCAGCGTCCGCATGCTCGACTACCGCTACCGCTTCAACGGGCCGCTCGCCGTCAACGCGTTCTTCGGCGCCTCGCGCTACCCGGCGGCAACGCCGGCGTACGGCATCTACGCGGGAGCAGGATTGCAGTGGCGCAACGTGTTGCCCGGCTGGGATGTCGGCCTCGACTACCGCACGGTCATCGATGCGGAGCGAGTGCGAGACTCGCCCACCGATCCGCAGCCCCTGGCCACCGCAAAGCCGGACGCCCTCTACGGCTTCGACAGCTGGACGCTGTATCTCTCTCGGAAATTCTAGTATCGGCCGCGCCTACCTCGAGGCGAGAGGCTCGAAGCCCCACTTGCGAAAGATCGGCTGCGCAGCGGCGCTCGAGATGAACGCGAGGTAGCGTGCTGCCGCCGTGCCGGCGCGGCGCGTGAGGGCGACCGGATACACGATGGGCGGGTGGCTGTCGGCCGGGAATACACCCGCCACCCGGACCCGCTGCTCCACCAGGGCATCCGTGCGGTAGACGATCCCGAGCGGCGCATCGCCCCGCGCGACATACTCCAGAGCGGCCCTGACGTTCTCGGCGCGCACGAGCCGCGGCAGAACGGTGCTCCATATCCCGAGCTTGCGCAGCGCCTCGCGCGCATAGATGCCCGCGGGCACGGAATCCGGATCCGCGACCGCGAGGCGTCCGCCGCCGAGCAGCCGGGCGAGATCAAATCCCGGCGCGATGGTCACGTGAAGCGGACGGGTCGATGGCGCGATCAGCACCAGAGAGTTGCCGACGAGGTCCCGGCGGGAACCGGCGCGCAGCAGCCCGCGTTGCTGAAGGTAATCCATCCACTGAAGGTCGGCGGAGAAGAAGACATCCGCGGGGGCTCCCGCCTCGATCTGCTTGGCGAGCGTGGAAGACGCCGCCAGCGAGGAGGTGACCCGGATACCCGTCCGCGCGGTGAACGCCTCATCGAGATCCCCGAGGACGTTGGCGAGTGAAGCCGCCGCAAACACGAGTACGCCGCCGGGTGCGTCCGCAGCCCGTGCACCCACCGTCCCCAACGAGAGCAATGCAGCCATTGCCCCTGCAATCCAGCGCCGCCGCGGCATATCGGGACCCAGTCGTGATTTTTGAATGGGCGTAGCGATACCAGGAGAGAGCTCGCTTCGCAACTGCCGCCGTTGCAGTATCCTCGGAGGCATGCGGACGGACTCCCTCGCGCCGTTCCTGGCCGCACTCCTGCTCCTCACGGCGCCCCATGCCGCCGCGGCCGGGCGTTCCCGCGAAACGGCCGCGCAGACCGTCCCCTCGGATGCGCAGCTCGAGCGCCAGGGCGCCGTGATCGGCCGGATCGAGATCAACAACGAGAACATCTTCGACCTGAAGAATCCCAAGGACGACAACTGGCTCTTCCGGCTGGCCGACCGCCTGCATCCGGTGACCCGCGAGCACACCATCCGCGAGCAGCTCCTCTTTCGCACGGGTGAGAAATACTCGCGGCACCTGCTGGACGAGTCCGCGCGCATCCTGCGCGCGAACCCCTACTTTTACGACGCATCGGTCGAGCCCGTCGCTTATCACGACGGCAAGGTCGACGTCCTCGTCACCACCCATGACGTCTGGACGCTCAACCCTGGGTTCAACTTCTCGCGCAGCGGCGGCAAGAGCCAGACCGGCTTTCAGATCGAGGACATCAACACCCTGGGCACCGGCACCGACGTGAAGCTGGAGCACACCAACTCGGTCGACCGCACCGAGTCGGACATCGAGCTCAGGAACCCCCACATGTTCGGCACCTGGTTCACCACCGACGTGGCCTACGGGACGCTGAGCGACGGCAAGATGCGGCGGCTGATCGTCAACAGGCCCTTCTACTCGCTCGAGACCCGCCATGCCGGCGGCATCTCGATCAACGACAGCACCGAGGACGACACGCTCTACGACCTCGGGCACGAGATCGACAAGTTCGCCGATCACAGCCGCTTCTACCAGATCTACGGCGGCTTCTCGCACGGGCTCGAGAACGGCTGGACCCGCCGTTACAGCGCCGGAATCACCTACGACGAGCATGTCTTCCACGCCTCGAACCTCTGGCCGGGTCCCACCGTGCTGCCCGCCGACCGCAAGTTCGTCTATCCGTGGCTGCGCTTCGATCTGGTGCAGGACCAGTTCGTGAAGCTCAGGAACCACAACCAGATCGGCCGGACCGAGGACTTCGACGTCGGCGCCTACGCCACGGCGCAGGTGGGCTGGGCCGACACGGCGTTCGGCTCGACGCGCAGCGCGCTCAACTTCATGCTTGCCGCCGGCGACGGCTACATCCTCTCCAAGCGCGACACGCTGCTCGTCTCGAGCGTCTTCACCGGCAGGCTCCAGGACGGACTGCTCGAGAACGGCGTGCTCGACAGCGCCGTGCGCTTCTACGCCGAGCAGTCCGGATACTGGCCGTTCCGCCAGGGGAGCTGGCTCTTCTTCACGACGCTCGCGGCCTCCGCGGGCAAGCGCCTCGATCTCGAGAACCAGATCCTGCTGGGCGGCGACAACGGGCTGCGGGGCTATCCCCTGCGGTACCAGGACGGCACCTCGCGCGCGCTCTTCTCGCTCGAGGAGCGCTACTTCAGCGACTGGTATCCGTTCCGCCTCTTTCGGGTGGGCGCCGCGGTGTTCTTCGACATGGGCCGCACCTGGGGCAGGCCGCAGCTCGCGACGCGCGGCCTCGGGCTACTGAAGGACGCCGGCTTCGGGCTGCGATTCGGCAACGCCCGCACGGGGCTCGGCAACGTCATTCACGTCGATCTCGCCTTCCCCTTCGACGGCGACCCGAGCATCAGGCACGTGCAGTTTCTGGTGCAGACCGAGCAGGAGTTCTAATGGACGGGGATCCGGGGCCCGCACGCGGTGCGGGCCGGCGCGATTACTTCTTCTTCGGCCCCAGGCCCGGAGGGGTCAGCACGGTGCCGTCCGGCAGCCGGATGCCACTGCCGCCGGCGGGCGGCGCGGGACGGCTGGGCGCAGGCTTGGGCGGTTCCTTGGCGGCAGGCCGGGTTCCGCCTGCAGGCGCACCGGATGGGCTCGGCGGCGGCTTCGGCGCGGCATTGGCGGCCGGCTGCGGAGCCACTTCCTCGGGCACATGGGGCGGCAGCACCTCCACCGATAAGGTGAAGGTGCGCTTTTCCGCACCCTGCAGAGCGCCCACGTTGACCACCTGGCGATCGACCTCCTCGCCGCGATCGTTGCGGATCGAGATGGTGATGTAGTACTCCCACGCCTCCTCGACCGGCGGATGGCGGATGATGCCCTCCACCTTGAGCGCCGATGTCGCAGCCACCTGGCGCCTCGCCGCTTCGGAGTCGAAGCGCAGGTGGTGCATGCAGCCCGGGCAGATGCTCAGGCTCTCGAGGATGACCGCCTTGCAGTGCGGGCAGGTGCGCGTCTTACCCGTCGGCGACGGGCGAGAAGCGACGTTCATAGGATTATTTGCTAGCCGCCGAAGCCTTTCGTCTCAGCCTTGCCGCGAGCCTCGCCCTCCCAGCCGAACTCGACCTGGCCGCGCATGCGCGAGCCCGCCGCCACGGTGAGGGAGCCGGCCTTCACGTCGCCGCTGATCACGCCGCCCTCGAGGAGCTCCACGCGCTTGGCGTTCTCGATGTTGCCGACGAGCTCGCCGCCCACGACGACGACACTGGCCTTCACCTGCCCCTCGAGATGCGCGCCGGTATCGAGCGTCACGTTGCCGTCGACGTGCACGTCGCCCTTGAAACGGCCCGCGATGCGCACGTGACCCGAGCCGATGATCTTGCCCTCGATGGTCAGGTCCGAGGCGATGACGGATTCTTTCATGTCGGCACGCTGCTCTTTGGCGGCACGGCGGGGGACTTCCGGGGTGAGCGGGGCGACGTTGCTCTTCTCCGGCTGGGCTGCCGGTGACGGCGCGCCGCCGAAGCTCGGCGAGGCTCCTGCCGACGGGGTTGCGGTTCCAGTGTTCGAGTCTTTCCAAAGCGCCATGGGATGGCCCCCGATCAAATGAGTGAGAAAGGAGCGTCGAAAGGTACTCGTCGCCGAGCCCAAGAGCCAGTGTCTCCGCATACCGACAAGACCCCGCCGAGCCCAGGGCGACGCCCGTGAGCGGCGGGTTCGCGGCGACGAGCGGTATCGCGGGTCAGGCCGCCTGCGGTCCGTGCCGCACGGCGTTCAGCAGCACATCGAAATCTGCGCCCTTGGTCACAAAAGCGGCGGCGCCCCGGCGCTTGGCCTCGCGCGCAACATCCTCGCTGTAGGCGAGTCCGCTGAAGACGATGATCCGCAGGGACGGCAGGGCCTGAGCGAGCTCGCCGATGAGCGGCAGCCCGCTGCCCCCCTGCAGCGTCAGGTCGAGGATGAGGGCGTCAGCCTCGGTGCGGCGCGCCGCGGCCAGCACCTCGCCGGCATCCGCCACCTGCCCGACGCAGCGCATGTCCGGCTCGGTATCGATCAACTGGCTCATGACCTCGCAGAGATCCCTGTGGTTCTCCGCGATGAGCACGCGCAAGGGTGGCTTTTGTTCCTGCAAAGGATCTCCCTGCCGGGGGAAGAGGCCGGGCGGCTCTGAGCAAGCCGCATGCCCGGCGCAAGTACCTGCAATCAGCGGTCGGCGGGCACCGGACGTGGCGTGTCAGGCCTCGATGAGCTGCAGCAACTCCTCGGTCTTCTGCCGCATCAGCGGCTCGCTGGCGCGCGTCTCGACGTTGAGACGCACCAGCGGCTCGGTGTTGGAGCCGCGCAGATTGAACCGCCAGTCGGCGAACTCCATCGAGAGCCCGTCGGTGAGATCGACCGCCTGCGCGCGGCCCTCATACTCCTGGCGTACGCGGCTCAGGATCGACCCGGCATCGGACTTCAGGTGCCGGTTGATCTCGCCGCTGATCGGGAAGAGTCGCATGCGCTCACCGACGAGCTTCGAGAGCGGCCCGCGCTCGGCGATCACCTGCAGCACGAGGAGCCAGGGAATCATGCCGCTGTCGCAGTAGGAGAAGCTGCGGAAATAGTGGTGCGCGCTCATCTCCCCGCCGTAGATCCCGTCGACCTCGCGCATCTTCTGCTTGATGAAGGCGTGGCCGGACTTGCAGAGCACGGGCTCGCCTCCGTGCCGGCGGACCAGGTCGATGGTGTTCCACGTGAGCCGCGGATCGTGGACGATGCGCCCGCCCTTCTCGCGCGCCAGGAAGACCTCCGCGAGCAGCCCCACGAGGTAGTACCCCTCGATGAACCGCCCCTGCTCGTCGAAGAAGAAGCAGCGGTCGTAATCGCCGTCCCAGGCCAGCCCGACATCGGCGCCGGAGCGGCGCACCACATCGGCCGTGGCCGCGCGGTTCTCCTCCAGCATCGGGTTGGGAACGCCGTTGGGAAAGGTCCCGTCCGGCTCATGGTTGACCTTCACGAACTCGAACGGCAGATGAGGCTCGAGCTGATCGATCACGAGCCCCGCGCCGCCGTTGCCCGGGTTGACCACCACCTTGAGCTTGCGCAGCTTCGAGCGGTCCACGTATTCCAGGAGATGCTCGAGATACTTGCCGCGGATGTCGAGCGGCCGATCCATGCCCGGGCGCGCCGCCTTGGGCGGCAGGCGCCCCGATGCGATCATGTCCCGCATCTCGTTCAGCCCGGTGTCGCTGCTCACCGGCCGCGCCTGCTCGCGCACGAATTTCATGCCGTTGTAGTCCGGCGGGTTGTGGCTCGCCGTCACCATGATCCCGCCGTCCAGCCCCTCCGCGAAGGTGGCGAAATACGCCCCCTCGGTTCCCCAGAGGCCGATGTCGAGGACATCCGATCCGCTGTCGGTCAGCCCGCGCTTCAACGCCCCGGCGAGCTGCGGGCTCGAGAGCCGGATGTCGTGCCCGACCGCCACGCGCTTCGGCTTCACGAGGGCGGCGAAGGCCCGCCCGATGTCGTACGCGAGCGACTCGTTGATCTCATCCGGGATGCGGCCGCGGACGTCGTAGGCCTTGAAGGAGTTCAGGTTCGTCATGGTGCGGCTAGTATCGGGTATTCTTCGGCTCCTGTGACGTCCCCCGCCAATTTAGAGGCTCGCGATGACGAAGACCATGCTCCAGGCCAAGCTCCACCGCGTCCGTGTCACGGAGGCGGACCTCGACTACGAGGGGTCCTGCGGCATCGACGAGCTGCTCCTGGAGACCTCGGGCATCCGCGAGTTCCAGTACATCGAGATCTACAACGTCAGCAACGGGGAGCGCTTCACGACCTACGCCATCCGCGCGTCCCGGGGCAGCGGCACGATCTCACTCAACGGCGCCGCCGCCCGGCGGGCCATGGTCGGGGACCTCTTGATCATCTGCGCGTACTCGCAGTACGCCGAGGCGGAGCTGAGAGCCTACCGGCCCGTGGTGGTGCTGGTGGACGAGAGGAACCGGCCGAAGCCCCACCTGCGGGTCGAGCCGCAGGGCGCCGAGACTCACGCCTAGGTGGTCGTCCCCTTGCGGCCGTAGTGGTCCTCGAGCCGCACGATGTCGTCCTCGCCCAGATAGGACCCGGACTGCACCTCGATGATGTGCAGCGGGATCTTCCCCGGGTTCTCGATCCGGTGCCGCACCCCGATGGGGATGTAGGTCGACTGGTTCTCTTCCAGCAGGAAGACCTCATCCCCCCGGGTGATGCGCGCGGTACCGGACACCACGATCCAGTGCTCCGCCCGGTGGTGATGCAGCTGCAGGGATAGCACCGCGCCCGGCTTCACCTTCAGGCGCTTCACCTGGAAGCGCGGGCCGTTCTCGATGCTGTCGTAGCTGCCCCAGGGGCGGAACACCTCCCGGTGCAGGGAGTGCTCGTAGCGCCCTTGCTCCTTCAGTCGGAAGACGAGCTTCTTCACATCCTGCACGCGGTCGCGCGGCGCGACCAGCA
>DASZYK010000008.1:0-7536 GCA_035545455.1 Steroidobacteraceae bacterium | reverse complement strand
CATTCGCGAGCTTGCCGAGCATGATGCGATCCACGGCGCGCCCGAGATCGGCCGAGCGGCCGAGGATTACGGGACACTTTCCGCCCAGCTCCAGCGTGACGGGAACGAGATGCTCCGCTGCCGCGCTCATGACCTTGCGCCCGACCTCGGTCGATCCGGTGAACACCAGGTGATCGAACGGCAGCCGCGAGAAAGACGCCGCGACCTGCGGGTCGCCGGTCACGACGGCGACCTCGGAGGCGTCGAAGAATTTGGCGACCGATTCGGCGATGAGGCTCGTGGTCGCGGCCGTGACTTCCGACGGCTTGATCAGGCAGCGGTTGCCGGCCGCCAGCGCGCTCGCGAGCGGGCCGAAGGTGAGGGCCACCGGGAAATTCCATGGACTGATGATGCCGACGACGCCGAGCGGCTGGTGGCGCAACTCGCTCCTCGCTCCCGGGACTCCGAGCGGCAGTCCCGTGGTCATGCGCCGCGGGCGCATCCAGCGGTGCACGTTGCGCTGCGCATGGCGCAAGGCCTGTACTGCGGGATAGACGTCCATCATCAGTGTCACCGCGGGCGGCCGCTGGCCATAGTCCTGCACCAGCGCCTCGCAGAAGCGATCCTGATAGGCGATCAGCAGTTCCAGGGCACGCGTCAGCCGATCGAGGCGCGTGCGGGCCGTGACGGCGCCCTCAGCGAGGAAGGCCTTCCGCTGGCGCTCCAGCAGCGTTGCGCCATCGGCCGCCGCGCTGTCGCCGCCGGAAGGAGGAACGGAGTGCATGAGAGCGGAATTCATCGGTGGGCGCCCCGCATGAGCGCGGCGAGGGCGGATACTTCGGGCAAAACGCGCTCTTCCGCGCCCGGCGAGCCGCCCGCGGCCTCCGATTCCGGAAACAGGCGGAAGCTCTCGGTCATCACGGCCCGGTTGAGGCCCGGCAGAAGCGCCTCGACCAGCTGCGCGAGCCTGCCGAGGGGAGTGGCGAGCCGTTCCGGACGGCGGACGATGGCATCGCAGATGATTGCCGCCGCCTGCTCCGGCTCGAGGAGCGGAAACCGCTCGTAGATGCGGGTCGGCGCCACCATCGCCGTGCGCACGAGGGGCATGTTGACGACGGTGAATCGAATTCCCCGATCGCGATATTCCGCCGCGGCGCAGCGGGTGAAAGCCTCCAGCGCGGCCTTGGAGGCGTTGTATGCCGCGAATCGCGCCGCGCTGGTCAGCACACTGATGGAGGAGATGCAGATGACGTGTCCCGCGCCGCGCGCGACCATCGACGGCAGCAGGGCGAGGGTCAGGCGCACGGCGCCGAAAAAATTGACGCGCATGAGCCGCTCATAATCATGAAAGCGATCATAGGTGTGCTCGATGGCGCGCCGGATCGAGTGGCCGGCGTTGTTGATCAGGATGTCGACCCGCTCGTTGTCGGCGAAGAGCTTCGCGACCATTTGCTCGCATGCGCCCTCGGCCGTGATGTCGCAAGCATAGGCGCCGGCGTGTGCGCCGCGGCCGCGGATCTGATCGACCACCGCCGCCAGCTTCTGGGCGTCGCGTCCCACGATCAAGACCCGGGCGCCCGCTTCGGCGAGCGTCAGCGCGGCCGCGCGGCCGATGCCGGAGGAGCCGCCCGTGATCAACACCGTCTTGCCGCGCACCACCTCGCTCAGGCGTTGGCTGCCGGGCCGCATCGGATCGAGCCGGCGCTCCCAGTAATCCCACAGACGCCAGGCGTAGTCCTCGAGCGGCGGGACACCGATGCCCGCGCGCTCCAGCAGTTGGCCAGCCCGCCCGGGATCGAACACCGTGGGGTGATCGAGGAGCTCGAGGACGGACAAGGGAACGCCGAGGTCGCTCATCGCCTCGCGGAGAATGCGGGCCGCGGGCCGCAGGGCGGCGCCGCCGGCCCCCGCCGCCGCCGCGAGGCGTCCGAGGACGAGGGGATCGAGCCGCAGCGACATGGTGGGCGCGTGAGCCGCCGCGGCGAACAGGTTGAGCACCGCGCCGATGCGCCGGTCCTGCCTGTCGACGAGGTGGAAGCAACCGCCGTCTTCTCCCGGAGCATGGGCGATATGGTCGATGGCCGCGGCGACGAAATCGACGGGTACCAGGTTGATGTGCCCTCCCTCGATTCCGACGAGCGGCAGCCAGCGCGGCAGCGTGTCGCGGATGAGCTGGATCAGCTTGAAAAAGTAGTAGGGCCCGTCGATCTTGTCCATCTCTCCGCTGCGCGAGTCCCCGATCACCATCCCCGGACGATAGATGCGCCAGGGAACGCGGCACGTGCGGCGCACCAGCGCCTCGGACTCGTGCTTGGTCCGGAAGTACGGATGCGTCAGATCTTCCGCTTCCGCGAACATCGTGTCGGTGAAAGTCCCGGGGTAGCGGCCCGCGGCCGCGATCGAGCTGACGAGGTGAAAGCAGCCCGCCTGGAGCTCGTGGGCGAGGGCGAGCGCATGCCGCGTTCCGAGCACGTTGGCCCGCTCGAGGGGGCCGGCCTCGGCGCCGAGATCGTACAACGCGCCCAGATGCAGAAAATGCCGGATCCTGCCTTTGAGCTCCGCGCGCCGCGCGCCGGCGACGCCGAGCAGATCCGCCTCCAGGTCGCCTTCGATCGCGACGAGCCGCTCGGCGCCCGCGCCGCAGCCCGCGCGCAGGCGCTCGAATCGCTCCCGCGACCCGGGCCTCACGAGCACGTACACAGGCTCGCCGCGGGCGGCGAGCCTCGCCACGAGGCGCCTGCCGATGAAACCCGTTCCTCCGGTGATGAAGTACGCCATCGTCCGATGTTCACGCGGCCGCGATGAACGCACACGATACGCCCCGTATGAGCCGAATGAGTATCGTGGCAAACCGAGGGACCCGAAGCGCTGCGCACGCGCGACACTATGCTGATGACGATCGGTGAGCGCCTCTCGGGTGTCGATCGGGCGTGGCTGCTGATGGACCAGCCGGCCAATCCCATGACCATCATGGCGCTGATCGTCCTGGGGCGGCGGCTCGGCCGTCCGGCCCTGCTCGGGCTGATCAGGGATCGCCTGCTCGCCTTCGATCGATTCCGTTGTGTGCCCGTGGCGGACCCCCTCGGGGCCGTCTGGAGGGAGTCGGCGTCGTTCAGCCTGGACGATCACCTCCTCACCGCGGCGCTTCCGGCGCCCGCAGGCCAGAGAGAGCTCGAAGAGCTGGCCGGTGAGCTCGCCAGCACGCCGTTCTCCGCGGGACGGCCGCTCTGGACCTTTCATCTGATCGAGCCGTACGGGACTGGCAGCGCCATCATAGTGCGCATCCATCACTGCTACGGTGACGGTATCGCGCTGCTGCACGTGCTGTTCTCACTCGCCGGCCACTCGGTCCAGTCTCCCCAGCTGCCCGCGTTGCCCGCGCCGGACCTCTCGTCTGCGATAACCGCCGTCTCCGGTTCCGTCACCTCGCTCCTCGAGGCAGGCGTTCATTACGCGTTGCATCCGATCGAAGCGACCGCCGCCGCGCGCGAGGCGCTCGGAATCGGCGCCGAGCTCGCGCGCCTCGCAGCCATGCCCGATGACCCCGCCACCCGTCTCAAGCGGCCGCTCTCGGGTGGCCGCCGCATCGCCTGGACGCAGGCTCTGTCGGTGGATGAGGTGAAAGCGATGGCCCACGTGCTCGGCTGCACGGTGAACGACGTGCTCGTCTCCACGCTGGCCGGCGCGCTCGGCCGTTATCTGGAGTCGCAGGGCGATGCGGTGGCGGGCCTCACCGTGCGCGCGGCCGTGCCCGTCAATCTGCGCCCCGTCGCCGACCCGCGGGAGCTGGAGGGGCCTCAGGCGCTCGGCAATCGCTTCGGGCTGGTATTCGTCGATCTGCCCATCGGCATGCGACACCCGTTGGAACGATTGTACGCAGTGCGCTCCGGAATGCTGGCGCTGAAGGCATCGGTCCAGGCGCAGGCCACGCTCGGACTGCTGTCGCTGGTCGGGAGCCTGCCGGCGGCCGTGGAGGAGTTCGCGCTCACGATCTTCAGCGCCAAGGCGAGCCTCGTCGCCTCGAATCTGCGCGGCCCGTCCAAGCCGCTTTTCCTGGCGGGGTGTCCGGTCACGGAGGCGTTGTTCTGGGTGCCGCAGTCCGGGAGCATCGGCACCGGCGTCAGCATGTTCTCCTACTGCGGGCGAGTGCAGTTCGGGGTGACCTCCGATCGTGATCTCATTGCGGAGCCGGTGCGCCTCGTCGAGGAGCTCGTCACCGAATTCGAGCGCCTCGTGTACCTGGCGCTCCTCGGCGCGGGCGTGCTGCTCGACTAACGCGACGAAGAGGCGTGCTCCTGCAAGCCGCGCTTCGCGCGCGCGACGTCGAGCCGCTCCATCTCGTCCGCCGGCTCGCAGGCTGCGGCCTGCTCGTACAGTGTCCGCGCCTCGCCCTGGTGCCGGTTCGCGTCGAGGAGCAACAAACCGTGCGCGTATTCCATGCGGATGATGGGCGAGTCGGGCGCGAGTGCGACCGCCCGCCGAAAGTGCTCCAGGGCGGTGCCCGCCGTCGCGCCATAAGTGAGGCCGGCCGCGATCGAGCCCAGCTTGTTGACGATTTCCGCATGATAGAGGCCGAAAGCGACGTGAGCCTCGGCGTGACGGGCGTCGAGTGCCAGCGTCCGCTCGAGGTGCTCGCGCACCTTGCCGGCGAGCCCTGCGGCGAGCGCCTTCAGGATCGAGATGCGCTGACTGTAACGCCCGAGAACGAGCGCCAGCGTGTAATGCACGTTCAGCTGATCCGGCAGCTCGATGGCCGCACGCTCGCCGCGCGCGACCGCCGCCTCGAGACCTTTCAGCAGCTGCGCGGGGCTGCGTGTGGAGTAAAGGGAGTCGACGGCCGCGGCCGTGTTGGCCACCGAGGCGCCCAGGGCGCCGAGCTCGGCGCCCGTCGAGATCGCCCGTGCGAAGGCTCCCGCGTGAAACTGACGCCATGCCTCCTGCAGAGTCTGGGCCACCACTGTCGCGCCTCCGCCCGCGGCAACGACGGAGCCGAGCTGCGCGTGGCGCTTCGCCAGGGCGCCGATGAGGCGCGCATCCGGCCACGGCTCGCGGTCGGTCTGATGAAGGCGGGTCCAGTGCGTGTGCAGCGCATCGCCCGGATAGCGATCGGATGACGGATGCGAGCCTCTCGATGACGACGTTTCGCGACGCATTGGGCGTCTCCTTCTGCGGCAAATACGAATTCAAGTTCTCGCCGGCGACTCTTATGGTACGGCCGTTGACTCAGTTGCCCACCCGGGGCAAATACGCATAGCCGCGGCGATGGCCGCAAGGGGAAAGACATGGCAAGATCCAGGCGCAAGGGCGGCCGCAGCAGCAGCACCGCCTCCGGCGCGCAAGCGCGCCTCATCGGCACGATGCATCAGATTTATCTCGCGGGGCTCGGCGCGCTCTCCAAGGCGCGCAACGGCGCCCCGGAGCTCTTCGAGGAGTTGGTTGCGGAAGGTGCGCGTGTCCATGCCGATACCCGCGGCGCCGCCGAGAAGGCGCTCCAGGGCATGATGGCGGACGTTCAGGAGAGGGTCGGTGCGCACATCGGACGCGTGCGCGGCCAGGCCGCTGATGCGCTGGACGGCCTCGAGAAGGTCTTCCAGACACGTGTGCATCGCGCCCTGGCGCAGCTGGGTGTGCCCAGCGCGGAGGAGGTCAACGCTCTCAGCAAGCGCGTCGATGTGCTCAATGCCAACATCGGCAAGCTGGCGCGTCAGAGCCGCAGGACACCGAAGACACCGAGGACACCGAGGACACCGAGAACGACGAGAACGACGCGAAGCCGCGGCGGCGCTCAGACTCGGACGGCCGCGGCCTCCGCGGCTCCTTGACGGGCGATGTTGAGTATCGAGCCCGCGCGGCAGCGCCGCGCGGGCCGAGGCAAGCTCGCGATCGCCATCGCGGGCGGTGGCCCGCTGGGCGCCTTTTATTCTCTCGGGGCACTGCATGCCCTGAGCGAGGCGATCTCCGGCCGCGCACTCACGGATTTCGATGTCTACGTGGGCGTGAGCTCGGGCTCGCTGGTGGCCGCGGGGCTCGCCAACGGCTACGATACGACCACGCTCGGCACGACCTTCATTCATGACGAGTCGACGCTCTTTCCGTTCTCGCCCGGCGCGCTGCTGCGCCCCGCCTTCGCCCAGTATGCGAGCCGCCTCGCCCGTGTCCCGCAGGTGCTGGCGGGCATCGCGCGCCAGTTCGCCCGGGATCCATTGCACACCACCTGGCCGGCGGTCATGGGCGCGCTCGGTGAGCTGGTGCCGACCGCGCTGTTCGACAACAGCGGACTCGAGCGATATCTGCATGCGGTATTCACGGCGCCGGGCCACACGGACGACTTCCGCGAGCTGCGCGGCCGACTCTACGTGGTCGCGACCGATCTCAACACGGGGGAGTCGGTCTCGTTCGGGCACCGCAAGCGCAGGCAGGTACCGATATCGCGCGCCCTGGTGGCGAGCGCGGCGCTTCCCGGGCTCTATCCCGCGGTCGAGATCGACGGACACCAATACGTGGACGGCGCGCTCATCCGCACGCTTGATGCGAGGCTTGCTCTGCAGGAGGGCTGCGGTCTCGTCATCTGCATCAACCCGCTCGTTCCGTTCGATGCGTCGCGCGGCTCGGGCGGCAAGCGTACCAATCTGGCCGAGAGAGGACTCCCCGTCGTTCTCGGTCAGACGTTCCGGGCGCTCATTCACTCGCGCTTGCGCCAGCGCCTCGACAGCTACATCGAGAACTTCCCCACCGCCGATCTCCTGATGCTCGAGCCCGATCGTCACGATGAAGTGCTGTTCTTCACCAACGTGTTTCGCTACGCCGGCCGACGCCGTCTCGCCAACCATGCCTATCAGCGAACCCGCCGTGACCTGCTGGCGCAGGCCGGCACTCTCGCGCCGATCCTCGAGCAGCACGGCCTGGAGCTCGATACGACGGGGCTGCGCGATCACGAGCGCAGGTTTTCCACGGCGGCGCGGGAAAGAAGCGCGCATGTGCGGCATGTCATGCACCGGTTGAACGGGGCTCTCGGACGCCTCGAGGCAGTCCTCGCCGCACCTCCACAGGCGAGGTGAAGGGGCGTGGCGGCGCGCTTGGCGGCGTTGGCATTGGTCTGCCAGCTGCTGCTGGCCGCAGGTGTTGCCGCCGTGCTCGCCTTCGGCTTCGGACTGCGGACCCTGCCGACAGTGGCGGCCACGCTCGCGGCCTTCTATGGCATCGCCCTGTTGCTGGTTGCTGTCCCGCTGGCAGTCGCCCCGCGACCGGACCCGGAAGGCAGGCTCCATCGATCCCACGGAAGCGCGCACGGGCTTCTGCGATCGCTCGCACGGGAAGCGCTCGTGTTCGACCTCATCTGGGCGAGCATGGCGCTCGAGCCGTTTCGGGCGAGCCCGATTGCCGGCCCGGATGCAGCCGCGCGCCGGCGTCCGGTGTTGCTGGTTCACGGCTTCGCCTGCAATCGCGCGGTATGGCGGCCGTTCCTCGAGCGACTGAGCAGGGCGGGATTCGGACCGCTGCGCACGGTGAGCCTCGAGCCGGTCTT
The DNA here is from genome assembly GCA_035545455.1 of Steroidobacteraceae bacterium. Classification (GTDB taxonomy): domain Bacteria; phylum Pseudomonadota; class Gammaproteobacteria; order Steroidobacterales; family Steroidobacteraceae; genus 13-2-20CM-66-19. The sequence goes on along the minus strand of DASZYK010000008.1, from coordinate 32 downwards.
CGCCAGCGTGGAAGCCTGCGTCGGGTCATTGC
>DASZYK010000007.1:0-3653 GCA_035545455.1 Steroidobacteraceae bacterium | reverse complement strand
ACGAGGACCTCAGCCGCTACATCCTCTGAGTCCTGAGCCTCGCGGACGCTCGATCCCGCGATCCGACCCGCCGATCGATCGGCGTCCGATCCGGGCTCTAGCCCGGCAGTTGCGCCAGGACCCCGCGCAACACGTGCGCATGTCCGGTGATCTCGGCCGCGCGTTGGCGGTAGGTCGCGGCGGCGGCGGTACGGCCGTGATGGCCTTCCTCCTTTCCGCGAGCGCGATCGAGATTCGCGCGCTGCTCGAGCATGCGGATGGCTGCCCAGAGGCTCGACTCGACCGTCCGCCGGTTCGCCTCGCCGAGCGAGGCCCCGGTAAAGGCATGGCCCAGGCGGCAGCGGAAGCGCAGGCTTTCACTCGGCTCGCGGCTCAGCGGGCCGTCGCACACCGGGCCGGCGCGCGCGACCGGTCGCGGCGTGTAGAATCCACGGGTTGGGTCTCGGATCCCCGTCGGGGAGATATCGTGGCGTCGAAGGCAAAAAAGAAGACTCGGGGCCCAGAGGCGAGCGGCGCGGGAAAAGTCCCGGCCAAGCGGGCGGCTGGGTCAGACGAGGCCGCGGCCGAGCCACTGCCTCCGCCCGGCCCGACCGCCGTCGTCGGTGTCGGAGCTTCGGCCGGAGGCATCGAGGCCTTCACGGCCCTGCTGAAGGAATTGCCGTCCGACACCGGCCTCGCGTTCGTGTTCGTGCAGCATCTCGCGCCGACGCACACCAGCATGCTCGCGGAGATACTGCAACGCGCGACCCGCATGCGGGTGCTCGAGGTCCATGACGAGCCGCTAGTCGAGCGCGACAGCGTGTATGTCATACCTCCGGCGCGCGTGATGACCATCGAGAACGGCCGCCTCGAGCTGACCCCGCGCGGGCAGGCGCCCCATCACCCCATCGACGATTTCTTCAACTCGCTCGCGGCCTCGCTGGGGCACCGCGCGATCGGGGTGGTGCTGTCAGGCACGGCAACCGACGGGACGGTGGGGCTCGCGGCGATCAAGGCGGCTGGCGGCATCACCATCGCGCAGGACTCGACGGCGCAGTACGACGGCATGCCGCGCAGCGCCATCACGGCGGGGGGGGTCGATTTCGTGCTGCCGCCCGCGAGGATCGCGCGCGAGCTGTCGCGGATCGCCCGGCATCCCTATCTGATCGCCGCCGCCGAAGGGGCGGGGCAGCCGGCCGCCGATCTCGAACAGATCGATCAGATCCTGAGCGCGCTGCGCCATGGGACGGGCGTCGACTTCTCGCAGTACAAATCCAACACGCTGCACCGGCGCATCCGCCGCAGAATGGCCCTGCTCAAGATCGCCGGCGCGGTCGAGTACGCCCGCTTCCTCAAGAGCAATCCGGCGGAAGTCGAGGCGCTCTACCAGGACATCCTCATCAGCGTCACGACGTTCTTCCGCAATCCGGAAGCGTTCGACGTGCTGAAGAGCAGGATCTTCCCGCGCCTGCTGAAGGAACGCGGCCGCCAGGACCCCCTGCGGGTGTGGGTGCTCGGCTGCGCGACCGGAGAGGAGGCCTACTCCCTGGCCATCGCGCTCACGGAGTACGTGACCGAGACCGGCGGCCTGGTGCCGCTGATGGTCTACGCCACGGATCTCAACAACGCCGGGATCGAGAAGGCGCGCATGGGGCTGTATCCCAAATCGATCGCCAGCGACATCTCGCCGGAGCGGCTGCGGCGCTTCTTCGTCGAGGTGGATGGCGGCTACAGGGTGTCGAAGGCGATCCGCGACGTCTGCATCTTCGCCCGTCACAACGTGCTCGCGGACCCGCCCTTTTCCCGCATGGACCTGATCAGCTGCCGCAATGTGATGATCTACATGGAGGCGGGCCTGCAGCGAAAGCTTCTGCCGCTGCTGCACTACGCGCTCAAGCCCGCCGGGTTCCTCTTCCTCGGCCCGTCGGAGACCATAGGCGCGAGCCGCGATCTGTTCGAGCTGGAGGACGCCAAGGCGAAGATCTACTCGAAGAAGGCCGTCGCGCCCCGGCTCGAGTACGCCTTCCCGCTGGGGGCGTACACACCGACCTCGCTCGAGGCGCGCTCGGAGTCGGCGCGGGAGGCGGCGCGGGAGCACGTGCCGGACGTGCAGCGGGATGCCGACCGCGTGCTGCTCGCGCGCTACCTGCCGGCCGGCGTGCTCATCAACGAGAATCACGATGTGCTGCAGTTCCGCGGTGACACGGGGCGTTATCTGACGCCCGCGCCGGGGAAGGCGAGCCTCAATGTCCTCAAGATGGCGCGCGAGGGGCTGCTGGTGTCACTGCGCACGCTCCTGCAGCGCGCGCGCCGCGAGGATGTGGTCGTACGCGAGGAGGGCGTGCGCATCAAGACGAACGGCGGCTACACCGATGTCACCCTGGCGGTGATTCCGCTCGGCCGTCCCAACACGAGCGAGCGCTGCTACTGGATCCTGTTCGAGAATCCCGCGCCGGCAGCCGCGGCGCGCGAGCGCGGGGAGCGCCCGCGGCGGAGCGTCAAGGCGAGGAGCGGCGAGCTCGAGGAGAAGGACAAGCAGATCAACCGGCTCCTGCAGGAGCTCTCCGCGACCCGCGACTACCTGCAGTCGGTCATCGAGCAGCAGGAGGCCGCCAACGAGGAGCTGCAGTCTGCCAACGAGGAGGTCCAGTCGGCCAACGAGGAGCTGCAGAGCATCAACGAGGAGCTCGAGACGTCGCGCGAGGAGATCCAGTCCTCGAACGAGGAGCTGACTACCGTCAACGAGGAGCTGCAGAACAGGAACGAGGAGCTGAACCGGGTCAACAACGACCTCAACAATCTCTTCGGCAGCCTGCAGATGGCGATCGTCATGGTGTGGCAGGACCTGCGGATCCGCCGCTTCACGCCCATGGCCGAGAAGCTCTTCAATCTGATCGCCACCGACATCGGCCGGCCGATCGGCGACATCAAGCTCAACCTGACGGTGCCGGACCTGCCGAAGCTGCTCGCGGAGGTGATCGACCAGGTGACCACGCGCGATCTCGAGGTGCAGGACCAGGGCGGCCGCTGGTACCAGCTGCGCATCCGGCCTTACCGCACGCTCGACAACCACATCGACGGCGCCGTCATCCTGCTCTTCGACATCGACTCGCTCAAGCAGTCGCAGGGAGTGCTCGAGCGGCAGGCGAAGCTCCTCGAGCAGACGCACGAGGCGGTGTTCGTACGCGAGCTGGGGGGCGCCATCGTCTACTGGAACCGGGGAGCCGAGCTGCTCTATGGGTTCGGCAGGGAGGAGGCGATCGGGCGATCGAGTTACGAGCTGCTCGGCAAGAGCCCGGCGGTCCGCGCCCAGATCAATGAGGCACTGAATGGCGAGGGCCGGTGGAAGGGCGAGATCGTCCAGCGGACCAAGGATGGCCGCGAGCTGATCGTCGAGAGCCAGGAGGTCTTGATCTCCGAGGGCGAGCGGCGGCTGGTCCTCTCGACCAACCGCGACGTGACGGAGCGCAAGCGGCTGGAGGAGACCTTGCGCAGGCGCGTGGATGAGCTTGCGTCCGCGGATCAGCACAAGAGCGAGTTCCTGGCGGTGCTGGCGCACGAGCTGCGCAATCCGCTCGCGCCGCTGCGCACCGCGATCGAGATCCTGAAGAGCGTGCCCGCGGATGATCCCCGGTCCGCGCGGGCCAGGGAGCTGATCGAGCGTCAGGCGCGCA
>DASZYK010000006.1:0-6231 GCA_035545455.1 Steroidobacteraceae bacterium | reverse complement strand
TGCGGACCGCGCAGCAGCAGCTCGCACACGATGGCGAGCTCCTGCGCGGCGAGCTTCAGGCTCCCGAACTCGGTATTGCAGAACAGGTGCTGGTATTTCGGCACCCGGCTGCCGAATCCCGAGCGCTCGAGCACCAGGTGCTTGCGCGAGAGCGCATCGAGCGTGCGCTGGACGGCGGGCTCGTCGAGGCTCATCACGGGATCGCGGTTGCTCTTCTGGTTGCAGGCGCTCACCAGGGCATTGAGCGACAGCGGATACTGGTCGGGCGTCGTGATCTGCTTCTCCAGCATGCAGCCGATCACCCGCGCTTCCAGGGGGTCGAGTTCGATGCGCATGCGCTATCTTAGCGGAGCACGCCCGAGGTGATACATGGCCAAGCCCGCGGACCTCGCCCGTTACCGCGCCAATCTGCGCTCCGAGCTCGACGGCGCTGCGCTCTATCGCGCCATTGCCGAGGCGGAGCGCGACCCCGCCCGGCGCGCGGTGCTCATGGAGCTCTCGCGCGCCGAGACCCGGCACGCGGCGCACTGGCGCGAGAAGCTGCGCGCCGCCGGCGCACCGGAGCCGCGCTTCTCCCCGAGCCTGCGGACGCGCCTGCTGACCGCGCTGGCGCGCCGGTTCGGGCCGCGATTCGTGATGCCGAGTCTCGCCGCGGCGGAGTATGCGGACCGTGACAAGTACGCGAGTCAGGCGGATGCGGCGGCGCTGTCGGCCGACGAGCGCGGCCATGCCTCGGTCGTGAGCGCCCTCGCCACCGGCACGGAGCGCCCCGCGCCCTCGATCGGCGCGGACATCGCGCAGGCGGAGCCCTGGCACCGCGGCGCCTCGGGAAACGACCTGCGCGCCGCCGTCCTCGGAGCCAACGACGGACTCGTGTCCAACTTCTGTCTCATCATCGGGATCGCGGGCGCCGGGGTTGCTTCGCGCACGGTACTGCTCTCCGGCATCGCCGGGCTGGTCGCGGGCGCCTGCTCGATGGCGCTGGGAGAATGGCTGTCCGTGACCAACGCGCGCGAGCTCGCGCGCACGCAGATCGCGCGGGAAGCCGAGGAGATCGAGCAGACGCCGCAGGCCGAGCAGCATGAGCTGGCGCTCATCTATCAGGCGAAGGGGCTGCCGCAGGCCGAAGCCCAGCGCATCGCGGCGGATCTCATGCGCAACCGCCAGGGCGCTCTCGATGCGCTCACCCGCGAGGAGCTCGGCATCGATCCCGCCGAGCTCGGCGGCAACCCGTGGAGCGCCGCGGGGACATCGTTCCTGCTCTTCGCGCTCGGCGCCTGCGTCCCGCTCCTGCCCTTCCTGTGGACGGCCGGACCTCGCGCCGCATGGCTCTGCGTCGCCGCGAGCGCCGCCGCGCTGGCGGCCATCGGCGCCCTGACATCGCTCTTCAACGGCAGAAATCCGGCGTTCTCCGCCGCACGCCAGGTGGTGTTCGGATGCGCCGCCGCGGCCGTCACCTACGGTGTCGGCCGATTGATGGGCGTCGCGCTGTCATAGCCGCATCGTCAGCCCCATGAGCAAGAGCAGACTCGAGGCGTTCAGCGACGGCGTGATCGCCATCATCATCACGATCATGGTGCTCGAGCTGCGGGCGCCCGGCACCGGAAGCTGGGAGGCGCTGTCGCCGCTGATGCCGGTATTCCTGAGCTACGTGCTGAGCTTCGTGTATGTCGGCATCTACTGGAACAACCATCATCACATGCTGCACACGCTCTCGCGCGTGACGGGCTCGATGCTGTGGGCGAACCTGCACCTGCTCTTCTGGCTCTCGCTCCTTCCCGCGACGACGGCGTGGATGGACGACACTCATTTCGCTTCGATTCCCGTCGGGCTCTACGGAGTCGTGTTGCTGATGGCCGCGGTGGCCTATTGGATGCTGCAGCAACTCATCATCCGCTCGCAGGGCCGCGACTCGCTGCTGCGCCGCGCGGTCGGCCGCGACTGGAAGGGCAAGGTCTCTCCGTTCCTCTACCTGCTCGCGATCGTCCTCTCGGGTCGATGGCCGCGCGCGGCGCTCGGCATCTACATCCTGGTTGCTCTCGTCTGGCTCGTCCCGGACAGGCGTATCGAGCGCGCCTTGAGCTCGGCCGTCCGCTGAGCGGCTGCGCAAGCTTCGCCCCGGCCCTGCTCGAGCACAATCGCACGGTTTTGAGGTAAATTTGTGACCGGCGGTCCCGATGCCGGGAGCAGTCGCGCCGGCTGGCGGGCCGCATTCTTGCAGCTGCAAGCATCCGAGCGGCCGGCGACCCCACCGGAGGGCGGGCGCGCCGCCGCAGGAGCCCTGGCGGCGAAAGGCGTGTGGGTGGATAGACAGGATCGGATTCTGGGACCGGGAGAGATCGGGCGGGCCGGCGGGCCGGCGCTCGATGCCGAGGAAATGCTTGCGGCGGCGCTGAAGCGGGCAAGGCGCGACCGCTTCGACGACCGCTCGTTCTTTCAGCCTCTGCAGCGCCTGATCGGCTCCTGCAACGCCGAGAGCGACTTGAACGCGCTCGGGCGCAACGCCGTCAGATTCGAGATCCGGCGCAGCCTGCACAACCTCCTCGAGTTCGAGCGGCGCGAGCGCGAGAGCCCGCAGGTCCTGAGGCGGGTCATCGAGCGGCCGATCTTCATCACGGGCATGCCGCGCAGCGGCTCGACCTTCCTGCATCGGCTGCTGGTACGCGACCCGGCCGTCGCGGCGCCGCTTTCCTGGCGGCTCGTCCACCCGCACCCCTCCTCCACCGGCCGTCTGGGAGAGAGTCTCAACCGCGCGCGGGTGCAGGCGCAGTTCTATCTCATGCGTCTGCTCGCACCGGAGCTCAACTCCCTCCACGAGGTGGCGGCCGGCGAGCCCGAGGAGTGCACCGACATCACGGCGCAGGTGTTCCAGAGCCTGCGATACGACAGCGTCTATCGCGTGCCGAGCTACCAGGACTGGCTGCAGCGCCACGGCCACGTGGAGGCGTACCGGTTCCACAAGCGCTTCCTGCAGCATCTGGACGCGCAGGAGCCGGGCCGGCGCTGGATCCTCAAGTCACCCGATCACGTCTTCGCGCTGGATGACATCCGGGCCGTCTATCCGGATGCGCACTGGGTGTTCATTCATCGCGATCCGGTCGCGGTCCTGGCGTCAGTCGCCCGGCTGACGGAGGTGCTGCGGCGCCCGTTCGCGCACAGCGTCGACCTGGCGGAAATCGGACAGCAGGTGTGCGCGTCCTGGCTCGACGGCGCGCAGCGGATGATGCGCGCGGCTGCCGCGTCCCGCTCCATTCTGCACCTGCACTTCCGCGAGATCGTCTCGGACCCGGAAGCGGCGGTGAGCCGTCTCTTCCGGCATGGCGGCCACGCCTCGAGCCGCGATGCCGTGCAGCGCATGCGCAAGTGGCTCGGCAACCGCTCGAACCGCGGCCACCGGCCGCGTCAATACAACCTGGCCAGCTTCGGTCTCGATGCCGGCGAGCTGCGCGCGCAGTTCAAGCCATACACGGACACGTTCGACATCGAGCTCGAGTGGCCGCCCAGGGCGCGCGCGGCGCACGCGCCCGGGACCTGACACCGTGAACTGGCGCTCCGCCGTCGGCCTGGCGGTCGGCGCGGCGGTACTGGCCGTCACCCTGTACTACGCCGGTGCGGGCGCGGTCGTGCGCACGCTCGAGGGGCTGCGCCTGCGGGGGCTCGCGATCATCGTGCTCGCGCACCTGCCGGTGGTCGCGCTCATGGGAATCGCCTGGCGCCTGGCGACGGGGTCGCGGCCGACGGCCTCCACGCGAAGGTTCATGTGGGCGCGGCTGGTGCGCGATGCCGCCGCGGAGACGCTGCCCTTCTCGCAGATCGGGGGCTTCGTTCTCGGCGTGCGGGCGTTGCGCCTCGGCGGTCCGGCGGCGCTGCGCGGTGTGTTGTCGATGAGCGTCGATCTCATCGTCGAGCTCGCGGCGAAGCTCCCCTACGTGCTCGCGGGCGTTCTGGTGCTCCTCGCCGCGGCGCCGGGGTCGGACCTCACGCGCCCGCTCGAGATCGGCCTCGCGGTGAGCGCGGCGGCGGTCGCCGTCCCCCTGCTGGCACGCAGGCGGCTCGGCAATGCGCTGCAGCGTGCGATCCTCAAGGTCTCGCAGCGATTGCCCGTGCTGGCGGCCCTGCGCCGCATGCACGTGCACGGCGACATCAACACGGTGCTCGACGACATTGTCGGCCGGCGCGCAAGGGTGAGCGCGGGGTTCGGGCTGCACCTCCTGTGTTGGCTCCTCGGCGCGGCGGAGCTGTGGCTGGTGTTCGATCTCCTCGGCGAGCCGGTGAGCGCGGCTCGCGCGCTGGCGATCGACAGCGCGGTCGCGGGGCTTCGCACCTTCGTCTTCATGGTGCCGGCGGCCGCCGGCGTGCAGGAAGCGAGCTACGTGCTCGCCTGCGCCGTGTTCGGCATCGCACCGGCGGCGGCGGTCGCCGCCTCGCTCGCGCGCCGGGCGCGCGACCTGACGCTGGGCGCCGCAACCCTCGGCATCGCCGCCGGCACCGACCGCGCCGTCATTCGCGGCCGGAGAGAGACCTCCTGCGGGTCGTGATCTGCCACCAGAGCACCCAGTCGCCCGCCAGGCTGTACCAGGGCTGACGGAAGGTGGCGGGCGTGTTGCGCTCGAAGAAGAAATGCCCGATCCAGGCGAATCCGTAGCCGACGATCGGCGCGCCGAGGAGCACGAGGGGCCGCCGGGTGACGATCGCCGCCAGCACCACGCCGATGACGAGCCAGCTGCCGATGAAGTGCAGCAGCCTGCACGTCGGGTGCCGATGCTCCCCGAGATAATGCCGGTAGAAGAGCGGGAACGGACGGATGCGCCCGGTCATGTCAGGTTGCCTCGCCGCCGCCGGGACATGACTATAGTAGAATCCGTGCGAGCGGTCTCGTCGAGAGGAGCGAGGGCTTCGCCATGCCGGATCTCATCGCCGCGTGCGCCTACTTCCTGCTCATCCATTTCGGCGTGTCCGGGACGCGGCTGCGCGCTGCGCTCACCGCCAGGCTCGGCGAGGGTCCGTACCGCGGCCTCTTCTCGCTCGCCTCGCTCATCGGCATCGCCTGGGTGGTCTACGCCTATCGCCGCGCGCCGCTCGCCGTCACCTGGGGATTCCTGCCGGGATTCCGGCGCGCGGCCTACGTGCTGGTCTTGATCGCATTCCTCCTCGCCGTGATCGGGATCCTGACTCCGAGTCCGACCCGGGTCGGCATGGAATCGAGGCTCGGCCCGGAGACGGCCCGCGGTATCGTGCGCATCACGCGTCACCCGTTTCTCTGGGGCGTCGGGCTCTGGGCGGCCACGCATCTCATCGTCAACGGCGATGTCGCCTCGCTGATTCTCTTCGGGACCATGCTCCTGCTCGCGATCGGCGGCACGGCCTCGATCGATGCCAAGCGGCGCCGCAGGTTTCCCGACCGATGGCGGGAGTTCACCCAGGTGACTTCCAGCGTGCCCTTCGCGGCCATCGCCCGGGGCGGCAACCGGCTGGCGCCGGCTCTGGCGGAGATCGGCCCGTGGCGGCTCATCGCGGCTCTCCTCCTCTACGCCGCCGCGTTTTATTTGCACGGCCGAGTGGGCCCGCCTCTCACCTGAGGGCGGCCGAATCGCAATTTTTCCCAAGCCCCGCCTCCCACGCGCAGGCTAGCCTCCATCGTGCAGGCCGCGGAGCCCTGCGCCGGATGCCGAGGTGATGACTTGACGCCGAACACCGTCTACCCGCTCGAGGGCGGCTGTGATTGCGGGCTCATCCGCTATCGCATGGAGAGCGCGCCGCTCATCGTGCACTGCTGTCATTGCCGCTGGTGTCAGCGCGAGACCGGCACGGCGTTCGCGCTGAACGCGCTGATCGAGTCCGAGCGGGTGCTTCACCTGCAATCGGAGCCCCAGGTCATCGATACGCCCTCGCAGAGCGGTCGCGGACAGAAGATCGCCCGCTGTCCGTCCTGTCGTGTGGCGGTCTGGAGCCATTACGCGGGCGCGGGACCGCTGATTCGCTTCGTCCGCGTCGGCACGCTCGATACGCCCGATGCGCTCCGGCCCGACATCCACATCTTCACGGTCTCGCGCCAGCCGTGGGTGATCCTCCCGGAGGGCGTGCCGGCCGTCCCCGAGTTCTACGAGATCGAGCGCTACTGGTCCCCCGAGAGTCTGGCGCGCCGCGAGATCTTCCTGCCGCGGTTGCAGGCCTACCGGGCGTCCCAGGCCGGCTGACCGCACGGGCGTGCGTGCCGGCGGCGAACGCCCA
>DASZYK010000005.1:0-3145 GCA_035545455.1 Steroidobacteraceae bacterium | reverse complement strand
GATCCGCGGACCGGACGGATCTCGACACCGGTGCTGCTCGCGCTCGACCCGACACGCTTTCACCTGACCGCTCCCGCGCCGGCCGACGGCAACTGGAAGCCGGTCATGGACGCGGCCCTCTCGAAGCTGATCGGCGAGGGGCTGCGCGCCGGCCTGACACGCGCGGTGCCGCTCGTGGGAGGCGAGCAGGTGGAGCTGGAAGTCGTTCCGCACGCGCATGAGGCGCGGCTCGATACCTCGGGGCGATATGCGCGGATTCCGGCGGCCCAGGGCGGCGGCCTCGAGCAGCTGCCGGCGGAGATCGGGTCGCTGCCGCTCCGGCAGATCGCCGACAATCTGCGCACGATCACCGATCAGGTCCGCTCGCTGGCCACCTCGCCCCAGCTGCGCGCCAGCCTCGCCCACCTCGATGCGACGCTCGCCGCCCTCGAGCAGATCTCACGCCAGGCCGGCCCGCAACTCGCGCCGACCCTGCGCGAGGTCCGCATGACGGTGGCGAGCCTGCGAGCGGCGGCGCGGCAGATGGATGCGACGGCTGCGGCCGCGCGGCAGACGATGGGCGCGAGCCCGGCCGCGCCGAGCGGCAATCTGCAGCACGCGCTCGATGAGCTGGCGGATGCCGCCCGCGCGGTGCGCTCGCTGGCCGACTATCTCGACCGCCATCCGGAGGCCCTCCTGCGGGGACGCGACGGACGCTAGGGCCCGTCGGCCGGCATCTCCTCCACCCAGCCGCGCCAGAGCGACACCAGCGCCGCCATCAGTGCGGGGCCGATGAAGATGCCGACCAGCCCGAAGGACTCGACACCGCCGAGGATGCCGAGCAACGCCCAGAGGAAGGGCAGCTTGGCGCCTTCGCCGATGATGACGGGGCGCACGAAATGGTCCGCGATGAAGAGCACCAGGGTGCCCGCCGCGCCGACCGCGATCGCGGCCGCGATCGAGCCGCGAGCCACCAACACCACCGCCACGATGCCGAAGACGATGGGCGCGGCGAACGGGACGGTCGCGAACACCCCGGTGATGACACCTGACAGGATGGGATGCGGCGCGTGCGCCAAGGTGTAGACGCCGGCCATGATCGCCCCCTCGCCGACGGCAACGAGCACGATGCCATCGACAGCGGCACGGATTGCGCTCACTACACGCCGCAGCAGACGATCCACGGACGACCCGAACAGGCGCCGGAACATCCTCGGCACCTGGATGAGGAGACGGTCGCGGTTGAGATAGACGAAAAACAGAGTCAGCAGCGTGAATGCCAGCGTGACGATGCGCCGCGCCACCTGCATTCCCACGATCCGCGTCCACTCGATCACCACGGGACTCGCGTGCACGCGGGCACCGGCGCCGGCGCCGGCGGGACCGAGATACTGCGCCCAGAACTCCCGGATCCACCGGCCCAGCCAGGGTATCTGCGCCAGCCACGGCGGCAGCGGCGGCGGCCCGCTGCCGGCCGAGGCGGCAACATCCCGGGCCAGCGCGATCGCCTCGCGCCCGGCGACGACGCCTCCATAGACGAGCGGCACCACCAACACCGCTCCCACGAGGATCGTGAAGGTGAGCGCGGCCCAGACATCGCGCCGCCCGCCGCGGAACCTGTCGAGCCAGCGGTCGTACAGCGACGAGGTCGCGATGGCAAGCACCACGGCCCAGCAGAGCGCCGGGATGAAATGCCGCAGCATCCAGGCGCCGGCGAGCACCAGCGCGCCGATGAGGACGTAGCGCGCGGTCTTCTGGGCTGTCGTGGCATTCTCGGGCGGCACGCCGATTCTCCGGGTCAGGGCGGCGCCTATGGTACATGTGTCCGGATCCCGGGGCGTTGCCGATGGGACGCCGGGTCCCCGCATGGTTCCCCTTGCCCGGAATCGGCCCGCCGGGAGGAACTGCCTTGCGAGCTCCGCCGGCCACCGCCGCCAGGTCGGGCTGGCGCCAATGGGGCAACCCGGTACATCGCGCTGCCCGCGCCCGCCCGCTTCTAGGCTGGATCGCGCGGTACCGACTCGACGACCAACGGGCCCTTCCTGACCATCCAGCTGACGCCGACGTTGTCGTCCGAGGAGCGCACGAAGGCGAGATCCGCGACCGCTTGGCCTACCCGCACACCGGTAAGTGACAGGCGATCGATGCCTGCGGGCAGCCGGGGATCGCAGACGCGCAGCCGATGCTCGAGCGCATCCGGCACGAGTCCGAGCAGGCTCACGAGCGCGTAGGGTACGGCGCCCGCTGCCCACGCCTGCGGACTGCATGCCACGGGATAGCGGACCGGATGACGCTCGTACGGGCTGCGCTCCATGCCCGCGTACAGCTCCGGAAGCCGGTGCCCCGGCAGGCCGCCGGCGGCATCCAGCAGCGCCGCAAATACGCGCTGCGCCTCCGTGTCACAGCCGTACCGTCTGAAACCCGCGAGAATGAGCGCGTTGTCGTGCGGCCAGACGCCGCCCAACTGGTAGCTCAGCGGGTTGTAGCGCCGCTCGCGGCTGGAGAGCGTGCGAATGCCCCAGCCGCTGAACATGTCCTGTTCCATCATCCGCCGGGCCACCGCGCGCGCATGCGCCGGCGAGGCGATTCCGCTCCAGAGCACCTGCCCGGCATTGGAGGCGAGCACCTCCGCGCGCCGGCCGTCCCGCTCGAGGGCAAGAACATAACAGCCGAGGCCGTCCGACCAGAAATCCCGCTCGAACCGCTCACGCAGCTCCCGCGCCCGTGCGGCGAGCGAGCGGGCGCGGGCCGGCTCGCCGGTCAGCTCGAGGAGCCTCGCGGCCTCCAGCCAGGCGCGATAGAGATACCCTTGAGCCTCGCAGAGCGCGATGGGCGGCGTCGCCAGCGAGCCGTCGGCGTCGACGATCGCCACTCCGGAGTCCTTCCACCCCTGATTGACCAGACCGTTGGCATAGCCGCCGCGGTAGTCGAGATAGCCGTCGCCATCGCTGTCGCCGTGCCGGTCGATCCAGTCGAGCGCCGCGTCGATGTTGTTTCGAAGCTCGCGAACCAACTCGAGATCCGCGGACCAGGCGAGGTATTCGCCGAGCAGAATGAGAAAGAGCGGGGTCGCATCCACCGTGCCGTAGTAGAGCGGGCTCTGCGGGATCTCCCCGAGCCGCGCCAGCGCGCCCTGGCGCAGCTCGTGCGCGATCTTGCCGGGCTC
>DASZYK010000004.1:0-1544 GCA_035545455.1 Steroidobacteraceae bacterium | reverse complement strand
ACCCGGGAGCGTCCGCATGAGCAGCTCTGAGCCGCCGTTCACCGTCGGCATCGAAGAAGAATACCTGCTCGTCGATCTCGACTCGCGCGATGTCGACGAGAACCCGCCGCAGGCGCTGCTGGAGGAGTGCGCGCGCCGCGGCGGCGGGCAACTCAGCCCCCGCTTCCTGCGCTGTCAGCTCGAGGCGAGCACCCGGGTCTGCCATTCGGTCGCCGAGGCGCGCACCGATCTCGCGCGGCTGCGCTCGGTCATCTCGGAGGTGGCTGCGGCCCATGGCCGGGCGGCGGTCGCGGCCTCCACGCATCCCTTCGCCAAGTCCACCCGGCAGATCACGACGGAGCGCGAGCAGTACTTCGCCCTGGCCAACGAGATGCAGGGGGCGGCGCGGCGCCTGATGGTCTGCGGCATGCACGTGCACGTGGGCATCGATGACGATGACCTGCGCGTCGACCTGATGAACCAGCTGTCCTACTTCGTCCCGCACCTGCTCGCGCTCTCCTGCTCGTCCCCCTTCTGGGAGGGGGAGCGCACGGGGCTCATGTCGTTCCGGATGACGCTCTTCAACTCGCTGCCGCGCACGGGTCTGCCGGAGCGGTTCGCGAGCTTCGCGGAGCTGCGGCGCAATCTCGACATGTTGATCCGCAACGGCATGATCGAGGATGCCGGCAAGATGTGGTGGGACGTCCGCCCGAACCCGCACTATCCGGCGCTCGAGGTGCGGGTGATGGACAGCTGCACCAGCATCGCGGACGCCGCCTGCCTCGCGGCGCTCGTCGTCTCGCTCGCGCGCCGGCTCTATCGGCTGAAGCTCGAGAACCGCAGCTGGCGCATCTATCCCAACATGCTGATCGCCGAGAACCGCTGGCGCGCGATGCGCTACAGCGTCGATGGCGAGCTGCTCGATCTCGCGCGCGGGGAGCTCGTCGCCTTTCCGCAGCTCGTGAAGGAGCTGATCGAGCTGGTGCGGGAGGACGCCGCGGAGCTCGGCTGCCTGCGCGAGGTCGAGCACCTCGAGACCCTGCTGATGCACGGCACGAGCGCGCACCGGCAGATCAGGATGTACGAGGAGGCGCGCGCCGCCGGCGCGAGCGCACGTGAGGCGCTGCAGGCGGTGGTGGACTTCCTCATCAGCGAGACGAAGGCCAACCTCGCCGGCACGGCGGAATAGGCGCCGGCCCTCCGTCAGCCGCGCGAATCCCCCCGACACGGTCCCGGGCGCGGCGAGCGGCTCGACGGTGGGTCCGCGTGTGGATCCAGGTCAGTGGGCGCGGCGGGGGGCACGGGCGAGCCTGGGGTCGTAAGTCCAGCGGCGGACTTTCCGCGTGCGTAGGCGCTTCGCATCGCGGTGTCTGGGATTGAGGAGTATGTTGGCTTCTTCAGGCACGACCACTGACGGTACTTCGGCTAGCAGGGTCCTTACCGACTGCGCCCAGCCATCTCCCCAAACTATCGAGACCGCTCCCGGGGGCTGCGAGTCCCATCCGATGTGCTCGCCGGGAATCAGTACCGTGCGATCGCGCCACGCCGACGCAGGGACTGCTATC
>DASZYK010000003.1:0-2092 GCA_035545455.1 Steroidobacteraceae bacterium | reverse complement strand
CCCTTCCTGCTCACCGCCGCGATGCAGGCCATGTACCTCCTTCTTTATAGACACTACTTCAGCGGCATCGGCACCGAAGCGGCCTGAGCCGCGCCGCGCGGCAAAACGCGCTGACGGGAGCAGAGCCTTGCCGGTGGCGCGTGAGCTTCGCGCGCGCAAGCGGAACATCACCCCTGACGAGGGGTTCTTCTCGCAACGTCCACGCGAGCAACGGGGCCTCGCCCCGTGGAAGGTTCCGAAATGGCCAAGACGGTCAGCGACTACTTCGTCGAGCGGCTGCATGCCTGGGGTGTCCGAGTGATATTCGGATACCCGGGAGATGGCATCAACGGTGTCTTCGGCGCCCTCAACCGCGCCGACGGCAAGATACGCTTCATTCAGACGCGACACGAGGAAATGGCCGCGTTCATGGCCTCGGCGTACGCGAAGTTCACAGGCGAGCTCGGCGTCTGCATCGCGACGTCCGGTCCCGGCGCCGCTCACCTCGTCACAGGGTTGTACGATGCGCGCCTCGATCACATGCCGGTGCTCGCCATCGCCGGCCAGCAGGCCCGGACCGCCATGGGCGGTCACTACCAGCAGGAGGTGGACCTCGCGAGCCTCTTCAAGGACGTCGCGGGAGCTTTCGTGCAGCAGGCCTCCTCTCCCGCGCAGGTGCGGCATCTCGTCGACCGCGCCATCCGCACCGCGCTCGGTGAGCGGCGGGTGACCGCGATCATCCTGCCCAACGATCTGCAGGAGATGAGCTACGAGGAGCCGCCGCGCGCCCACGGGACGCTGCATTCCGGCATCGGCTACACCCGTCCGCGCACGGTCCCGTACGAATCCGAGCTGCGGCGCGCGGCCGAGGTGCTCAACGCCGGCAGGAAGGTCGCGATGCTGGTGGGTGCCGGCGCGCTCGAAGCCACCGACGAGGTGATCGCGGTGGCCGACCGTCTCGGCGCCGGCGTTGCCAAGGCGCTCCTCGGCAAGGCGGTGCTCCCGGACGATCTGCCCTGGGTCACGGGATCGATCGGGCTCCTCGGCACGGAGCCGAGCTTCAGGCTCATGACCGAATGCGACACCCTGCTCATGGTCGGATCGGGCTTTCCCTACTCGGAGTTCCTGCCGAAGGAAGGCCAGGCGCGCGGCGTGCAGATCGATCTCGCGCCCGACATGCTCTCGCTCCGCTATCCGATGGAAGTCAACATGGTGGGAGATGCGGCCGAGACCCTGCGCGAGCTGCTGCCCCTGCTCGAGCCGAAGGCCGATGATTCCTGGCGCAGGGAGATCGCCGCCAACCTCGAGCGGTGGTGGAAGAAGCTCGAGGCGCGGGCGATGCAGCCCGCCAATCCCGTCAACCCGCAGCGCATCGCCTGGGAGCTCTCGCCGCGCCTGCCCGACCACGTCATCCTGACCAGCGATTCCGGCTCGTGCGCGAACTGGTGGGCGCGCGACATCAGGATCAGGCGCGGCATGATGGCCTCGCTCTCCGGCGGCCTCGCCTCCATGGGCGCGGCGGTGCCCTACGCGATCGCCGCGAAGTTCGCTCACCCCGACCGGCCGGTCATCGCGCTCGTCGGCGACGGCGCCATGCAGATGAACAACATGGCGGAGCTCATCACCGTCGCCAAGTACTGGCGGGAGTGGGCGGACCCGCGCTGGATCGTGTGCGTCCTCAACAACTGCGACCTGAACCAGGTGACCTGGGAGCAGCGGATCATGAACGGCGATCCGAAATACAACTGCTCGCAGCAGATCCCCGACGTGCCGTATCACCGCTTCGCCGAGCTCATCGGGCTCGACGGCATCTTCGTCGACCGGCCCGAAGCGCTCGCGCCGGCCTGGGAGCAGGCGCTCGCGGCCCGCCGGCCCGTGGTGCTCGAGGTGAAGACCGACCCCGAGGTTCCTCCGCTGCCGCCGCACATCACGTTCGAGCAGGCGGTGCACTTCTCCGAGGCGCTGCTCAAGATCGACCCGCACGAGAAGCGCGTCATCGCCGGCACGGCCCGCCAGGGGCTCGCCTCGCTCCTGCCGGGCGGCAAGCGTGAGTGAGCGCGGACTGGCGGTCATCGGCACCGCCGCCCGCCGGCTCAATCTCGGCGCGGCACTC
>DASZYK010000002.1:0-8042 GCA_035545455.1 Steroidobacteraceae bacterium | reverse complement strand
ACCGAGACCGGGTGGGCTTCGAGCGCCGCCGCGAGCGCCGCGGCGGTCAGCTTTCCGTGCTCGCCCTCGAGCAACACGAGCTGGGCGCCGCCGGAGAAGAACGCGGGCGCGCCGCACTCGTCGCAGGCGATGTGCGCCTCGGTGTGGCAGAAGATGGCCCCGTAGGGCGGCGACAGCGTCGCGAGCGCCAGAGCGTTCGCCGCGGTGCCCGTCGCCACCGCGAATGCGCTCACCTGCGTGCCGAAATAGCCGCCGAGGACCTCGTCCAGCCGCCTGGTCCAGGGATCGTCACCGTACGCGGCCGCGAGCCCCCGGTTCGCCGCTGCGATCGCCTGCAGGATCTCCGGGCAGACCGACGCCGTATTGTCACTGAAGAAGCGCATGGGCTCACTCACTCGACTCTCCACCGGAACGACCACGCGCCGAAGGTTAGGAACACGAGCGTCGTCACCACGAGGTAAATGAGGTTGGGCGTGATCCGCTGCAGGCCGGCGCCGTCGAGCATCACGGCGCGCGCCGCCTGCGTCACCTGCGTGAGCGGGAAGATATCCGCCACCCACTGCACCCACCGCGGCGAGCCTTCGATCGAGAACCAGACCCCGGAGAGGAGCATCATCGGCCACGTGAGCAGGTTCAGGAGTCCGCCGACGACCTCCTCGCTGGCGAATCGCGCGGCGATGGTCAGACCGAGCGCGATCATCGACAGCGAGCCGAAGACGGCGATGAGCAGGAGGAGGGCGACGCTGCCGGCGCTGTGGAAGTGGATGATCGCGCCGATGCCGATGTAGAGCACCATGGTGACGAAGATGATGAGGCTCAGGCGCGAGAGCACCTGCGCGCTGAGAAACTCGAATGCGGTAAGCGGCGTCGCATGCAGCCTCTTGAGAAATCCGCTCTTGCGGTATCTCAGCACGACGTAGCCCACGCCGAAGAGGCAGCTGAACATCATGTTCATGGCGAGGATGCCCGGGAAGAGCCAGTCGACGTAGGGAATCGCCTCACCGGTGACTGGCTGGCGCCGTGCTCCGGGGGCGGCGGCGAGCAGCAGCTTCTCGACGATGTACCCCTTGGGAGAGTCGGTGTTGACCCAGTAGCGTCCGGCGCCGGCGAGATCGAGGAGCAGATCGATCCGCTGGTGGGTCACCTCGCGCAGCCCCGCGGCCTCATCGCGGATGGGTACGAACTGAACGTAGCGCTCATGGAGGAAGGGATTGGCGTGGGTGTCCGCGCGCGCGCCGAGGACGCCCACGGTGAAGAGCGGGCGCGGCGGGCCGCCGAAGATGAATCCCATGCCGATCACGACGCCGAGCGGCAGGAGCAGCGTGAAGAGGAGCGTCGGGCGGTCGCGGAGGAACTCGAGGTTGCGCGCGTGCCAGACGGCGATGAGGCGCCTCATCATGCGCGCAGCTCCTTGCCCGTGAGATCGAGGAAGAGGTCCTCGAGATTGGCCGGGCGGATGCGCAGGTTGCGCAGCGGCACGTGCGCCTCGATGAGCGTGCGCAGCGTGCTGTCGAGATCGTGCGTGCTGATCTCCACGCGGTCGCTGGCGTCGATGAGCTTCAGAGGCAACCCCCGCGCGATTTCCGGGAACTCGTGGCGCGGCAGCTCGAGCAGCACTTCCGCGAAGTGCTCGCGCAGCAGCCGCTGGGGTGCGCCCTGGGCGATGATGCGGCCGCCGTCCATGATGGCGATCTCGTCGCAGAGGAGCTGGGCCTCTTCCATGTAGTGAGTGGTGAGGATGATGGTCTTGCGCCGCGCCTTGATCGATTCGACGAGCTCCCAGAAGTTTCGCCGCGCCTGCGGATCGAGACCGGTCGTCGGCTCGTCGAGGAACAGCACCTTGGGATCGTTCACCAGCGCGATCGCGAGCAGCAGCCGCTGCTGCTGTCCGCCGGAGAGCTTGCGGTTGTCGCGGCCCGCGAGCTTCTCGAGGGCGCAGAGCCCGAGCACCTCATCGACATCGAGCCCGCGCTCGTAGAGGCCGCGAAAGAGCGCGACGCACTGCCGCACGCTGAGGAAGTCCTGCAGCGCGGTCTTCTGGAAAAGGATGCCGGCTTCCTCGCGAAAGCGCGCGCCGAGGGGCTCTCCGCGGTAGCGCACCTCGCCCGCGGTCGGCGGCAGGATTCCCTCCATGATCTCGATGGTGGTCGTCTTGCCCGCGCCGTTGGGTCCCAGCAGCCCGAAGCAGGTGCCCTCGCGCACGGCGAACGAGATGCCGTCCACGGCCGTGACGGAGGGATACTGTTTGACGAGCTTTTCGACTTCGAGGATCGGTGCGCTCTCGGGCACGGCATCTCCTGGCCGGACGCGCCGCATGCGCCGCGCCCTCGACTGGTATTATGGGGTGGCCGGGGATTCTGCCGCCACGGTTCATGATTTCCAATATGGTAACGTCCCAGTTGCCGCTGTGGTCCGACAAGGACGCCACCGATGGGTGGAGCGTCCGCGAGAGCCAGCGCGCCCGCCGCCTGACGGTGCGCGTCTTTCACACCGGCCGCGTGGAGGTCGTGGTGCCCTTCAGGACTTCGGCGCGCGCCGTGGAGCGCTTCCTCGAGAGGCATCGGCCCTGGATCGAGCGCAAGCGCGAGGAGGCGCGGCGCCGGGCGGGCCCGCCGGTTCCCTTCCCGCCGCCGCAGATCGAGCTGCCCGCGTGCGCGGAGACCTGGCGCATTCATCTCGCCGGCGGCATCGGCAGGGCGCGCCTCGCCTCCCCGGGACCGGGACTGCTCACGCTGGCCGGTGACGGCGGCAACGCTCAGTGGGTGCGCCAGGCGCTGCGGCGCTGGCTGATGGAGCGGGCGCGGCAGGCGCTGGCGCCGCTTCTCGCGGAATGCGCCCATGAGCTCGGCTTCAGGTATGAGCGGGTCCTCGTCCGCCGCCAGCGCACGCGCTGGGGAAGCTGCTCGACCCGCGGCACGGTCAGCCTCAACTGTTGCCTGCTCTTCCAGCGGCCGCCGGTGGTGCGCTATCTCATGATCCACGAGCTGGTGCACACTCAGCACATGAACCACTCGCGCCGTTTCTGGCAATGCGTGGCGCGCCATTGCCCGGAGTACCGCGGCCTCGACAGGGAGCTGCTCGATGGCTGGCGCCGCGTGCCGCACTGGGTGTTCGGAGACGAGGCGCCGTGAGCTCCAAGCGCTACGACAAGTCGGAACGGGTGGATCTCACCGGCGAGGCGATCCACTGGGATCTCGGCTCCTCGCTCTCCTACGGCGAGTATCTGCACCTCGACAAGGTGCTCGATGCGCAGAAGCCGATCTCCTTCGAGCACGACGAGATGATGTTCATCATCGTGCACCAGACCTCGGAGCTGTGGATGCGCCTCATGCTGCACGAGCTGGGGGGCGCCCTCGAGTGCGTGCGGCGCGACGATCTCGATCCCTCCTTCAAGATGCTGGCGCGCATCTCCCGGGTGCAGACCCAGCTCATCTCCACCTGGGAAGTGCTCTCGACGATGACGCCGTTCGAGTACTCGGCGTTCCGCAACGCGCTCGGACGCTCATCGGGCTTCCAGTCGTACCAGTACCGGATGCTCGAGTTCCTCCTCGGCAACAAGCACGCGGAGATGATCGAGGTGCACAGGCGCGACCCGAAGGCGTACGAGGCGCTGCAGCGGGCGCTCAAGTCGCCGTCGCTTTATGACGAGGCGCTGCGGCTCCTCAGCCGCCGGGGGTATGGCATCCCGGAGGATCATCTGACACGCGACTTCGGCGAGCCGTACCGCGCGAGCAAGCAGGTCGCGGGCGCCTGGCTCGGCGTCTACCACAACGCGGAGAAGGACTGGGATCTCTACGAGCTCGCCGAGCGGCTGGTCGACCTCGATCACAAGTTCCAGCTCTGGCGCTTCCATCACCTGAAGACCGTGGAGCGCATCATCGGCTACAAGCCCGGCACCGGCGGCACCGGCGGCGTGTCCTATCTCGCGAAGGCGCTCGAGCTCAAGTTCTTTCCGGAGCTCTGGCAGATCCGCACATCCATGTAGCGCGGCGCCCGGCGCCCGTCATTGCCAGTTCGTGCACGTGATCCCCGCGCGGACGGCTTTGCGCCGCGCAGCCGCCGACCCGTTGACCAGCACGCCGCGCTCGACGAGCTTCAGGTGCTCGAGATCGCTGGCGGCGTTGCCATACGCCACGGTCTGGAGAGCGGGGTGGCGTGCCCGAAGCGCCGTGACGCAGCGCGCCTTCTCCCCGCCCCGGCGATTGGGTGTCGTCAGGCGGCCCCCCAGGCGCTCGCCTTCCCAGCTGACGCCGGTGCAGATGACCTCCTGGAATCCGAGCGCGCGCCCGATGGCGGGCACGTAGAGGTCCGTGCTCGCGCTCAGGAGCACGAGATGATCGCCGGCCTGCGCGTGCGCCCGGACGGCCGCGACCGCCTGCGCAAAGAGGCCGCGGGCCACGAGGCGGTCGACGAAGAGCGCGGTCCAGCGCTCGATGTCCTCGCGGCGGCAGCCTCCCAGCGCGGCGCGGATGAACGCCGACTTGAGCCCTCCGCGATCGACGAGCCTTGCCGCATAGCCCAGAAGTGCCGGCAACACGAGCAGCAGGGCGGGAAGACGCCACGGCCTGCGGCGCACCAGGAACCCGAGCGCGTAGGGCGCGAGCGTATCGTGCCGCGTGATCGTCCCGTCGAGGTCGAAGACAGCGAGACGCACGTGTCGCGCCCGCGCCGCGGCCGCGCGCGCCGCTCAGCCGGCGCGGGCGGAGCCGGCGAGCTGCCGCAGCACGTACTGCAGGATGCCGCCGTGACGGTAGTACTCGCGCTCCTTCGGCGTGTCGATCCTGACACGCGCCGTGAAGGTGATCGCCTTGCCGCCGTCGGCCGGTGTCGCCTTGACGGTCACCTCCCTGGCATCGCCGCTCGCGAGCCCGGTGATCTCGAACACCTCCCGGCCGGTGAGGCCGAGGGACTTCGCGCTCTCACCCGGCTTGAACTGCAGCGGCGCGACGCCCATGCCGATGAGATTGGAGCGGTGGATGCGCTCGAAGCTCTCGGCGAGGACGGCGCGGACGCCGAGGAGCATCGTGCCCTTGGCCGCCCAGTCGCGCGAGGAGCCGGTGCCGTACTCGCGCCCCGCGAGGATGATGAGGGGCGTGCGCTCCGCCCTGTAGCGCATGGCCGCATCATA
This sequence comes from Steroidobacteraceae bacterium, assembly GCA_035545455.1. GTDB lineage: Bacteria > Pseudomonadota > Gammaproteobacteria > Steroidobacterales > Steroidobacteraceae > 13-2-20CM-66-19. Next base: position 2,914 of record DASZYK010000002.1, on the reverse strand, counting down.
GATCGAGGCCTGCTCCCCGCTCGGCAGGTGAACGGTGATGCCGCCCTCGACCCCGGGCACGAGCTGATTGCGCAGGCGGATGTTGGCGAACGTGCCGCGCATCATCACCTCGTGATTGCCGCGGCGCGCGCCGTAGGAGTTGAAGTCGGCGGGCTTGACGCCCTGCTCCATGAGGTAGCGCGCCGCCGGGCTCGACTTCGCGATGTTGCCCGCGGGCGAGATGTGGTCCGTCGTCACGGAGTCGCCGAGCACCGCGAGCGCCCGGGCGCCGTGGATGTCGCTGAGCGCCGGAGGCGTGCGGCTCATGCCTTCGAAATAAGGCGGGTTCTTGACGTAGGTCGACTTCGCATCCCAGGTGTAGAGCTTCCCGGCCGGCACCTCGATGCCGCTCCAGTGCTCGTCGCCGGCGAACACGCTGGCGTAGCTCTGCTGGAACATCTTCGAGTCGATCGAGCGCGCGAGCAGCTCCTGGACCTCACGATCGCTCGGCCAGAGGTCCTTCAGGTAGACCGGCTTGCCGTCGGAGCCGGTGCCGAGGGGCTCGGTCGTGAGGTCGAGATCGAGCGTGCCGGCGAGGGCATAGGCGACGACGAGCGGCGGGGACGCCAGGAAGTTCATCCGCACCTCGGGGTGCACGCGGCCCTCGAAGTTGCGGTTGCCGGAGAGCACCGAGCAGGCCGTGATGTCGCCGGCCTTCACGCCGGCGGAAATCTCGGGCTTCAGCGGCCCGGAGTTGCCGATGCAGGTGGTGCAGCCGTAGCCCACGAGGTCGAAGCCGACCGCCGCGAGATCATCGAGCACGCCTGCGCGCTTGAAGTAATCGGTGACCACGCGCGAGCCGGGCGCCAGGCTGGTCTTCACCCACGGTTTGGCCTTGAGGCCCCGCTGCCGCGCCTTGCGGGCGAGCAGGCCCGCTCCCAGCATGACGGACGGGTTCGAGGTGTTGGTGCAGCTCGTGATGGCGGCGATGAGCACCGCGCCGTCGGTGAGCTCGAAGCTCGAGCCGCCGAGGGTGACCTGCGCCTTGCCCTGTGCGCCGGCGTCGCGGGCCGCGCGCTCCTCAGCCGCCTTTTTGGCATGGCTCTCGTAGATGCTCCTGGCGGACTTGAGCGGCACGCGGTCCTGCGGCCGCCGGGGACCGGCGAGGCTCGGCTCCACCGTGCCGAGATCGAGCTCCAGAACGTCGGTGTACTGCGCGGGCTGCCCGCCCTGGTTGCGCCAGAGCCCCTGATGCTTCGCGTAGGCGGTGACGAGGTCGATCCGCTCCCGGGGGCGGCCCGAGAGCTCGAGGTAGCGGATGGTCTCCTCGTCGATCGGGAAGATGCCGCAGGTGCTGCCGTACTCCGGCGCCATGTTGGCGATGGTGGCGCGGTCGGCGAGCGGGAGCGATGCCAGGCCGTCGCCGAAGTACTCCACGAACTTGTCGACCACGCCCTTCCTGCGCAGCATCTCCGTGATCGTGAGCACGAGATCGGTCGCCGTCGCGCCGGGCTTGAGGCGCCCGAGCAGGCGAAAGCCGACCACCTGCGGGATCAGCATGGTGACCGGCTGGCCGAGCATGGCCGCTTCCGCCTCGATGCCGCCCACGCCCCAGCCGAGGACACCCAGCCCGTTGATCATGGTCGTGTGCGAGTCGGTGCCGACCAGCGTGTCGGGGTAGGCGCTGCGCGCGCCGTTCGTCTGCGCATCGAAGATCACGCGGCCCAGGTACTCGAGATTGACCTGGTGCACGATGCCGGTGCTCGGCGGCACCACGGCGAAGTTGCGGAAGGCGGACTGGCCCCAGCGCAGGAACGCGTAGCGCTCCACGTTGCGCTCGAACTCGATGCGGGTGTTCGCGGCGAGCGCGCCGGCACTGCCGTACTCATCGACCTGCACGGAGTGATCGATGACGAGTTCGGCGGGAGCGAGCGGATTGACCCGCTCGGCATCGCCCCCCAGGCGCACGATGGCATCGCGCATGGCAGCCAGGTCCACCACGCAGGGCACGCCGGTGAAGTCCTGGAGGATGACCCGCGAGGGGGTGAACGCGATCTCGTGCGAGGGTGTCGCCGCCGGATCCCAGGCGAGCAGGGCCTCGATGTCGCTGCGAGTGACGTTGACGCCGTCTTCGAAGCGCAGCAGATTCTCGAGCAGGACCTTGAGCGAGTAGGGGAGCCGTGCCACTTTCTCCCGCGGCAGCGCCGCCAGGCTCCAGATCTCGTATGAGCGGTTGCCGACCGCGAGGCTCGAGCGCGCGTTGAAGCTGTTCGTCATGAGTCAATCTCTCCGCCTGAAAGCGGCGCGGATTATATCGGCTCTCGACCTGAAAGGGATTTCAGGCGCCGCTTCTCGCGGCGCGAGGCGCCGCCGGGAATTCAGGCGGCGGCGCGCGCCGCCACCGGCTCCACGCTCTCGATCACGGCGCCTCCCAGGCACCTGTCGCCTTCGTAGGCGACCGCGAACTGTCCCTCCGTGACCGCCCGCTGCGGTCTCTCGAAGACGATCCTGGCGCAGCCGTCGGCGCCGGGCTCGAGCCGGGCGGGCTGATCCGCCTGGCGGTAGCGCACCTTCACCGAGCAGGGGAACGGCGCGCGGCGCGCCTCGCCCAGCCAGTGCATGGGGCCGGTCGCGAGCGCCTGGCTGAGGAGCAGCGGATGATCGTGGCCCTGGACGACGATGAGAGCATTGCGGGACGCGTCCTTGCGCGCCACGAACCAGGGAAGCTCCGCCCGGCCCGAGCGACCGCCGATCTTGAGCCCCTCCCGCTGTCCGAGGGTGTAGAAGGCGAGACCGCGATGCTCTCCCAGCCGCTCGCCGTCGGCCGACTCGATGGGGCCGGGGCGGTCCGCGAGGAAGCGGCCGAGGAACTCGCGAAAGGGGCGCTCACCGACGAAGCAGATGCCCGTGCTGTCGGGCTTGTCGAACACCGGCA
>DASZYK010000001.1:0-4447 GCA_035545455.1 Steroidobacteraceae bacterium | reverse complement strand
AAAATCGGCGCATCCGCGAGCGGGTCCCGCCCGCGCCAGCCATCCTCTTCCGCGACCCCTGTCGACACCGGTGACGGAATGACCGACGCTCCCCCTGATTCCATTCTCGTGCGCGGCGCGCGCCAGAACAATCTGAAGGATCTCGATCTCGACATCCCGCTCAACGAGCTGGTCGTGGTGACGGGCGTGTCAGGCTCCGGCAAGTCCTCGCTCGTCTTCGACACGCTGTATGCCGAGGGTCAGCGCCGCTACGTGGAGACCTTCTCTCCCTACGCGCGGCAGTTTCTCGATCGCATGGACAAGCCGCAGGTGGATTCGATAGCGGGCATCCCGCCGGCCATCGCCATCGATCAGACCAACCCCGTGCGCACGTCGCGCTCGACCGTGGGGACGATGACCGAGCTCAACGATCACCTGAAGCTGTTGTTCGCGCGCGCGGCGACGCTCTACTGCGAATGCTGCGGCCGCCCCGTGCGACGCGACACCGCGGAGAGCATCTACGCCGATCTGCGGCAGCGCGCGCAGGCCTGGGGCTCGGCGCAGGGCGCGGGAGGCGATCCGCGGCTGCTGCTCACCTTTCCCGTGCCCGTGCCCGACAGCTTCCAGGAGGCCGAAGTCCGCGCGCTGCTCGAGAAGCAGGGCTACACGAGGTTTTTCGCGCGGGACGAGGGTCCGGCTGCAGCGCCGGACCGGTCGGCGCAGGCGGCCAAAACCGCCGCCGAGGCGCGGTTGTCCTCGCAGAAGCGCGCGGCCGCCGCGCGCGGCAAGCGAGCGCGTCAGGCACGCTCCGCAGCGCGCGCGGCGGTCGTCCTCGAAGTCGTGCAGGATCGCTTCCGCGCCGGCCAGGCGGAGCGGGGCCGTGTGCTGGAATCGCTCGAGACCGCGTTGCGCGTCGGCCGCGGCCGCGTCAACCTGCAGGTCGTCGACGACAGCGACCCGCCGCGCCCGCTCGCGACGTGGCGGTACTCCAGCGCGCTGCACTGCGCGGAGTGCGACCGCTCGTACCAGGAGCCGACGCCGAGCCTGTTCTCGTTCAACTCCCCGGTCGGCGCGTGCGACACCTGCCGCGGCTTCGGCCGCACCATCGGCATCGACTACGGCCTCGTCGTTCCGGACGAGACCAGGTCGCTGCGCGGCGGCGCCGTGAAGCCATGGCAGACCAAGTCATACGCCGAATGCCAGGAGGACATGGAGAAGTTCGCGAAGAAGCGCGGCATCCCGCTCGATGTCCCGTGGCGGGAGCTCGGGGCCGAGCATCGCCGCTGGGTCATCGAAGGCGAGGGAGACTGGAGCAAAGGCGTCTGGTACGGCGCGCAGCGCTTCTTCGCGTGGCTCGAGAGCCGATCCTACAAAATGCACGTGCGGGTGCTTCTTTCCCGGTACCGCGCCTACACGCCCTGCGAGGCCTGCGGCGGCGCGCGCCTCAAGACCCAGGGACTCCTCTGGCGCGTGGGCGGCCGCGACCCGGCGCAAGCGGCGCTCGGCGCCACTCTTCGGTTCCGGCCCCGCGGCGTCGAGTGGAGCGAGGAGACCCTGGCAAGCCTCCCCGGCCTCTCCATCCACGACGTGATGCTGCTGCCGGTCGAGCGCGCCTGCGAGTTCTTCCGCCGGCTGGAGCTCCCGCGCCCGCTCGATGAGGCGACCGACCTCCTCCTCGGGGAGATTCGCGGACGCTTCGGCTACCTCGCCGATGTCGGACTCGGTTATCTCACCCTCGATCGCCAGTCGCGCACCCTGTCCGGCGGCGAGGTGCAGCGCATCAACCTGACGACCGCGCTCGGCACCTCCCTCGTCAACACGCTTTTCGTGCTGGACGAGCCTTCCATCGGACTGCATCCCCGCGACATGCAGCGGGTCATCACCGTCATGAAGCGCCTGCGCGACGCCGGCAACTCGTTGCTCGTCGTCGAGCACGATCCGCAAATCATGCTGGAGGCGGACCGCATCCTCGACATGGGGCCGGGCGCGGGCGAGCGCGGCGGCGAAATCGTCTGCTTCGGCACGCCTCGCGACATCCGCCGTGACAGCCGCTCGCTCACGGGAGCGTACCTGAGCGGCAAGCGCCGCGTCGGCGGCGAACGCGCCGCCCTCGCGGTCAGCGCTTCCGGCGGCGAAGTGATCGCCGAAGCGCGCTCCAACCGCTGGCTCGAGTTGCGCGGAGCCCGCCAGCACAACCTCAAGGAGGTCGACATCCGGATTCCGCTCAAGCGCCTGGTCTGTGTCACCGGCGTCTCCGGCTCCGGCAAGTCCACGCTGATCGAGGATGTGCTCTACCCCGCGCTCCTCAAGTATCACGGCAAGCCGACCGAGGCCCCGGGACTTTTCTCCGGCCTCGCCGGCGCGGAGCTCATCGACGATGTCGTCATGGTCGACCAGACCCCGATCGGCCGCACCACCCGCTCCAACCCCGCGAGCTATGTCGGCGCCTTCGACGCCATCCGCGGCCTCTTCGCGCTGGAGCCCGCGGCGCAGGAGCGCAAGTACACCGCCGGCACGTTCAGCTTCAACTCCGGCAACGGCCGCTGCCCGACATGCAACGGCAACGGCTTCGAGCACGTCGAGATGCAGTTTCTCTCCGACGTCTATCTGCGCTGCCCCGACTGCGACGGCCGCCGCTATCGCGCCGAAGTGCTGGAAATCAAGCGTGAGGGCGCGAACGGCCGCCGCGCCAGCATCGCGGACGTCCTGGGAATGACCGTCACCGAGGCGCTGGAGTTCTTCCGCGACTCGCGCGAGCTCGCCGCGCGTCTGGCGCCGCTTTCCGACGTCGGCCTGGAGTACGTGACACTCGGCCAGCCGGTGCCGACGCTCTCCGGCGGCGAGGCGCAGCGCCTGAAGCTGGCGGGGCATCTCGCGCAGGCCGGCTCGGTGCTCTCGAGCACCACTCACAAAGGGAAGCTCTTCCTGTTCGACGAGCCGACCACCGGACTGCACTTCCAGGACGTCGCGAAGCTGCTCACCGCGTTCCGCAAGCTTCTCGCGGCGGGACATTCGCTCCTCGTCATCGAGCACAACCTCGATGTGATCCGCTCTGCCGACTGGATCATCGATCTCGGTCCCGAGGGCGGCGACCGCGGCGGATACATCGTCTGCGCCGGCACACCCGCGGAAGTGCGCGCCCACCCGGACTCGCACACCGGCCGCGCGCTCACTTCCTACGAGCGGGCGATCTGCGGCGGGGCGGGCGCGGCCGAGCCGGCGCAGCCCGCGGCTGTCAGGGAGCCGGCGACCGCCCGCGACGAGGGCAGCCACAGAGGCAACGGCCGCGCGCGCAATGCCGTGGTCATCCACAACGCGCGCGAGCACAACCTGAAGAGCATCGACGTTCAGATCCCGAGAGACCGGCTGACGGTCATCACCGGCGTGTCGGGCTCCGGCAAGTCGACACTTGCGTTCGACATCCTCTTCAACGAAGGCCAGCGCCGCTACCTCGAATCGCTGAATGCGTATGCGCGCCAGTTCGTCCAGCCCGCCGCGCGGCCGGACGTGGATGCCATATTCGGCATTCCGCCCACGGTCGCCATCGAGCAGCGCACCAGCCGCGGCGGCCGCAAGAGCACCGTGGCGACGCTGACCGAGATCCATCACTTCCTGCGGCTCCTCTACGTGAAGCTGGGAACCCAGTTCTGCCCCGATTGCGACGTCGCGATCGAGTCGCAGAGCGCCGGCTCGATCGCCGCGCGGCTGCTGCGGGAGCACCGGGGCTCGCGGATCGCGCTGCTCGCGCCGCTGGTCGTCGCCCGCAAGGGCTACTACACGGACCTGGCGAAGTGGGCCGCCAGGAAGGGCTTCAGGACGCTGCGTGTCGATGGCGCCAGTCTCTCCACGGCCCAGTGGCCGCGGCTGTCGCGCTTCAGGGAGCATACGATCGAGCTGCCCGTCGCCGAGATCGACGTCGGCGCCAGGACCGACACCGCGCTGCACCAGGCGCTCGCGCGCGCCCTCGACTTCGGCAAGGGCCTGGTCCACGTATTGAGCCCGAAGTCCGGGCGGCCGACGGTCTTCTCCACGAAGCGCGCCTGCCCTTCCTGCGGGCGCAGCTTCGCGGAGCTGGACCCGCGTCTCTTCTCCTACAACTCGAAACACGGCTGGTGCGAGAGCTGCTACGGCACCGGCCTGGAAATTCCGGCCGGGGACGAGTCGGCCGCCGGCGCCGTGGAAGGAGACGGCTGGGACGAGGAATCGCCGGAAATCTGCGCGAGCTGCGCCGGCAAGCGCCTGAATCCGGTCGCCCTCAACGTGCGCTTTCGCGATCTTTGCATCGCGGATCTCGCGGCCGATTCCGTGGCGCAGGCGGCGGACTTCTTCCGGCGGCTGAAGCTGGCGCCGCGTGAGCAGCAGATCGCGCGCGACCTGCTGGCCGAGATCCGGGCGCGGCTGAAGTTCCTCGACCGGGTGGGACTCGGCTATCTGCAGCTCGACCGCTCCGCGCCCACGCTCTCGGGCG